>NZ_CABQXJ010000016.1:0-43648 GCF_902468165.1 uncultured Intestinibacter sp. | reverse complement strand
ATATATATACATTATAAAAAAATTCACTACGTTCATGGCGCCAACGAATTAGAGATTAGGTTGCTTTAGTTAATAACTTGGAAATTATATATTATTCACACAACAGATACTATATAATTTCATCAGAATTAAAAAATCCTCTCTGTGATATTTATCTAAAATAGATTTTTATCATAAAGAGGATTTTTTATTCTTTTAAAATATATTTATTTTTTATTAAAGTATATTTTCTGCTAGTCGTTTTAACATTTGTAAGTAACTTGCTTTTTCTATAGGCTTATTGTTTACAAGTTCTACTTCATCTACTAATTTATTATCTTGATAAATCATAGCTTTTCCTAATACAGTTCCTTTTTTTATAGGAAGTTTTATATCGTCGTTTATTTTTATCTTTTTAGTAAATTCTTTAGAATCTCCTTTTTTAATTAATATTCCTAAATCATCTTTTGCCACTAAATCGATATTTTCTTCATCTGCTTTTCTCATTTTTAATGTATATAGTTTTTCATCTTTAGAGCATATTTTTATACTTTCATAATTTGCAAATCCATAATCTAAAAGTGTAGATGCATCTTTAAATCGCTCTTGAGAAGTTTCTCCTCTCAATACGACTGCAACAAGGTGAGTTTTGCCTCGTTTTGCAGATGCTGATACACAGTATTTTGCAGCCCCTGTAAATCCAGTTTTTACTCCTGTTGCACCATTGTAGTATTTTATCATCTTATTTGTATTAGCAAGACCTATTTTCGCTTGTTTTTTACCTACAACAACGCTATCCATCCATGTAGTTAAATATTTTTCTATCATTTGATGTTTTAATAACTCTCTCGACATAAGTGCTATATCATATGCTGATGTATAGTGGTTATCTACTGGCAATCCATTTGTGTTAACGAAATTTGTATCCTTCATTCCAAGTTCTTTTGCTTTATTATTCATCATATCCACAAATTCTTCTACACTGCCACCTATATATTCAGCCATAGCTACACAAGCATCGTTTGCTGACGCTACAGCTATTCCTTTTAAAAGTGTATCTACAGTTTGAGTTTCATTTGGTTCTAAGAAAATTTGACTTCCGCCCATTGAAGATGCAGTCTCGCTTATTGTAACCTCATCTGTCAATTTTATTTTTCCACTTTCTATAGCTTCACATATAAGTAGCATAGTCATAACTTTTGTTACACTAGCAGGAGGTAGTTTTTCGTGACAATCTTTTTCATATAAGACTTGTCCACTTGTAACATCCATAAGGACAGCAGATTTACACTTTAGATTTAAGTTGGCTGAATTGTTATCTGCAAATACTAGAGTACTTTGGCTAATAATAAGTATTATTGCTAAAAATACGCCTATAAATTTCTTCATAATGTCACCTCTTCAAATGATTATTCTATATATAGTATATTTTCCAAAATCAGAAATTTATAATTAGTGTATTATTGGCAAGCAAAAAGGGATGCTAAAAATTAGCATCCCTTTAATCTATTTCTATACTTCCATTATGATCGGTAATATCATTGGATTTCTCTTAGTTTTTGTGTACAGATATTCTTTAAGATTTTCTTTTATATTATTTTTTAAATAAGCCCATTCTTTTATATTTTTTTCTTCACATTCATTTAAGACGTCTTTTATTACAGTTTTTGCTCCATCCATTAGATCTTCTGATTCTCTAACATATACAAATCCTCTTGAGATTATATCTGGACCTGCTAAAACTTTTCCGTCTTCTTTTGAAATAGTTACAACAACTATCATTAATCCATCTTCTGATAGATGTTTTCTATCTCTTAAAACTATATTTCCAACATCTCCAACACCTAAACCATCTACTAAAACATTTCCTATTGGAACTGTAGTAGTAACTTTCGCAGAATTTTTATCTAATTCTAGAACTTGGCCTGTTTGCATTACAAATATATTTTCTGCTGGCATTCCCACTTCTTGAGCTAGCTCAGAATGTCTTTTTAACATTCTGTACTCACCATGCACTGGCATAAAGAATTTAGGTTTTGCCATAACATTTATTAATTTTAATTCTTCTTGAGATGCATGACCAGAAACGTGTATATCAGCGATATCGTTGTATACTACTCTTGCACCTTTTTCGAATAATAAATTTATAACTTTTGAAATTAATTTTTCATTTCCTGGTATTGGATGAGCTGATATTATTACTAAATCCCCAGCTTTAATTTCTACTTTTTTGTGTTCGCTACTTGCCATTCTCGCAAGTGCAGACATAGGCTCTCCTTGAGTCCCTGTAGTTATAATTACAAGCTCACTATCATTATATTTAGATATATCGTTTAAATCAACTAACATTTCATCTTCTATATCTAAATACCCCAATTCTCTAGCAACACCTATCACGTTAACCATAGATCTACCTGATATAGCTACTTTTCTGTTGCATTTTTTAGCCATATCTATTATTTGTTGTAGTCTGTGTATATTAGAAGAGAATGTTGCTACTATTATTCTACTATCACCAGCTCTTCTAAATAAATCATCTAGTCCAGCTCCTACTGTTCTCTCTGACATAGTATATCCAGGTCTTTCAACATTAGTACTATCTGCTAGTAATAAAAGTACTCCTTCTTGACCTAATTCGCATATTCTATGTAAGTCCATAATATCTCCATCGATTGGAGTTAAATCTATTTTGAAATCCCCTGTATGGTATATAATACCTTGGTCTGTATGAACTGCTATAGAACATGCCCCTGGTATACTATGGTTGTTTTTAATAAACTCAACGCTCATATTTGCAAGTTTAATTATTTGTCTAGGAGTAACTACATTTAATTTAGCTGTACTTAATTTATGCTCCTTTAATTTAACTTGTATTAATCCTATACTAAGCATCGTCCCATATACAGGTACATCGATTTTCTTTAGGATGTATGGAAGAGCTCCTATATGATCCTCATGACCGTGTGTTATAAAAATACCTTTAATCTTGTCGCGGTTTTGAAGTAGGTAAGTGATATCTGGTATAACGATATCCACCCCTAGCATCTCGTCTTCTGGGAAACTAAGACCTGCATCGATTACAATTATCTCGTCTTTGTATTCGATTAAAGTCATGTTTTTACCTATCTCGTTAAGACCACCTAAAGCCATCACCTTTATCTTGTTGGTGTTTTTCTTAAACAATTGCATCCTCTCCTCTGTCTATTCAATTTTAAATTTACAAAAAAAAATAATATTAAATCACGTACACTTTTACCAACTGATTTTATTGTATCATAAATTCGAAGATATTTTAACCCATAATCGTAATACATTTCTCTAATTATTATGACAAGACTTATAATCATTTAAATTTCAATCAATAAAATCTTTAATCTATAAAAATAAAAAATTATTTATTCTAAAATTACTCTAAAAAATTTTTAAGTTGTATGTTTTTAATTTATTAGTTTATATTTTATTTTCAAAAAATATAAGCCCCGTTCAGGACTTATATTTTTTGACAATCTTCACATATTCCGAAAAACTTAATATCATGGTCTGTAACATTGAATTTATATTGTTGACGGATTAACTCTTCTATTCCATCTAATAAATCCTCTTTTGTTTCTATAATCCTACCACATTTTTCGCATATTAAGTGATGATGATTATGTTTTTCGTCTTTATTAAGACGTATTTCATATCTTATGCATCCATCATCTAAATTTAATTTAGAAAGTAACCCTACTTCACTTAAAAGTTGTATTGTTCTATAAACGGTTGCTAGTCCTATTTCTGGACAAGAAACTCTTACCATGTCATATATCTCTTCACTACTTAAATGTTTATCGTCATTTTCTAATAGTATTTCTAATATAGCCCTTCTCTGTGGTGTAATTTTAAAACCAGTTTCCTTAAGTCTACCTTTTATGCTTTCTATTGATTCTTTCATAAACTCACCTATTTTCAACTGATAATCTCTTTTAATTATTTTACGATATTTTATTTATTTTGTCAACGTTTCATTTGATTTTAACTTCTGATAATTCAAGTAATTTCAACTATTGAAGATATTTATTTTTTGATATTAAATCTTATTTAAAACAAAAAATGAGGAGCATAAGCCCCCCATTTGTAATCAATTCTCAATTAGAATTGGTCGTCATTTAATCCTTCTTCGTCCATTAATGTATTGTAAACATCAACAACTATTTGATATTCTTCTTCATCTTCTAATGGAACTAATATATCTCCATTTTCATCAGAATCAATTCTAAATACTAATGCTACATCTTCATCATCGTCATAAGATTCTTCATCTAATGGTAATAATATCTTTACGACTACGTTGGCACCGTGATTAATTTAAAATTATTTATTGGTATTTCTGTAACAATATAGCGTATTCTTTCCCTTCTGCTTCTAAAGTTAAGCATACTTCAAATTGAACCTCTTGGCCATCTTCATCTAATAATGTTATTATATTTTCGTTCATTTCGTTCATGTCTTTCTCCTTTTATAAATAAATTTATTGATATAATTTTTCATTTTTTATCATGATATATAATTATATATCATAAATAGAAATTTTAACATATTTTATTTAATATAATTTAAAATTTTGACTTGCTATCTAAATAACCTTGTAATATTATTACTGCAGCTAACATATCTATTACTTTTTTTCTCTTTTTACGGCTTACATCACCTTCTATAAGAGATCTTTCTGCTGCTACTGTTGTCAATCTTTCATCCCAAAAATCAATTTCTAATCCTGTTTCTTCTTTTATTAAATCACAGAATTTTAAAACTTTTTCTCCTTGTGGTCCTAAAGTACCATTCATATTTTTTGGAAGACCTGATACAATTTTATTTACTTGTCTTTCTTTTATTATGTTTTTTAATTCTTCGATGTCTTTTTTCTTAGACTCTCTTCTTATAGTTTTTACACCTTGTGCTGTTATACCCATTATATCACTTACAGCAACTCCTATTGTCTTGTCACCTATATCTAGGCCCATTATTCTTCCATCTAACATATTGTTCTCCTTAATCAATTAATTATTCGTATATTTAGTTTAGCTTTGTCTTAAAAAAATTAGTCAGGTTAATCCTGACTAATTTTTGATTTTCAGAAAAATTTATTCTGTATCTTTATTTTTATCAAATAAACTCATATTAATACTAATTATTATAAGAGGAATTAGTATATAAATCGCCGCTGTAGATGCAGCTACTATTCCTGAATCATTTACTAGTAATGTTACTATACATCCTACAAATGAAGCCATAAATCCTTTAAATATCATAGGATATCTGTCATGGATTTTTTTGAAGTATCCAGATGGTTTAAATATAAGAGCTCCAATTATAACAATACTTACAATTAGTATATTTACCCATACACTTGATTTAGCTAACTTCATATTCATTTGTATTTTTCTTCCAAATGTATTGATTATAGCTGCTGGACCTTCTTGAATTATTTGATTAGTAAATACTGATAAATGAGATTCACTTCCCATTAAGAAATCTAATCCTGCAAATGCTACAACAACTAATACTGTAGCTACTCCTATCATAATTATTTTCTTTAAGTCTAACTTAACATCAAATATAAGAAGTATAAATAATAAATAAGCTACACATTCTGATATAGCCCCTCCAACATTTGCTCCCATTGAAGGCATCGCACTAGTAACTAGTATAATTATAGATAATACGACTGCTAACCATTTAGGTATTTTTTTGTAGTTTAATAAAACAGCTAATGCAAATACAGCACTTGCGATAGTAACACCTTCATATTCGTTACCTACGCCATAATATCTAGCTCCATTTATAGCATCATAACTCATTATATTGCTCTTCATAAGTGGAGTTCCTATTATACAGTCAAGTATAATCAATCCTATTGTTAAAAACGCATAGAATCCCATTTGTTTAATATCATCCTTTTTAAATACTGTAGATCCTATTACGTAGTAGATAATTGTTGCTATTAATACTCCTGTTACTAATCCAGTTTGAGTTTTAAATTGGAATATTGGTGCAGTTAAAAATGCTAACGGCATTATAAGTCCTAATTTTATAAACTCTTTTAGAATTTTAAATATTTGGTCTCTACCTAGACCTTTTTCTTTTTTAGGTATTTTATTTTTAAATAATAATGCTATCATAGCTATAACCCATGATGCAGATACTATTCCTACATAAGTGTTTACAACTGATGCTCTTATGCTGTTTATTGAGACAATTCTCTTAAAGTCATTTGTCAGTTTTTCGATTCCATTTTCAGCTTGTACAGTTTTAAATGGTTTTCCTATCATTAACTCATTTTTTATTCCAAATTCATTTAAAATATCTACACCTATATCGATATTACTCACTATACCGTTATTTCTAGTTGTAGCTGATTCTAACAGGCCATATCCGTCTTTTGTAAACTTCATAACTGGCGCTAATCTTCTTTTATTTAGATTATCTAAGTTACTTTGGAATTCACTTACTATATATACAGTATCATTTTCACCTACCATATCAAAGACTTCTGTCAAGTAATCGCTAACTCTTTTATATATTTCGTCTTGCATAGATTTGTAAGTATTTTCGTTTAGATTTTTTCTAAACTCATCTAATCTGTATGTATCTCCAAGTTCAACAAAAGTAATATCACTGTTTTCATAATATTTTTTTGTCTCTTTTTTTAGTTTTTCATAGTCAGTTGAGATACCATATGGCATAGTATTATCATTTTTATTTATGTCGTCGACATTTCCAGATTTAACTCTACCATACTTATCCATACATGTTAAAGCTAGATTTCTTATCTTTTTAAGTTCACCGTTTTTGATTATATCACTATTTCCAAGAAGCGCAACTTTTAAACCATTTTCGTTTAATGTTGTTCCTAAAGTACCAAGAGTTGCACCATAACTTCCATAATCAGAGTTTTGATTTAAATCTCTATTTATTCTTAGATTATTGATAGCCCAAGGAGTTGCGCCTGTTACAGCTTTAAATTGTTCCTTTCCATCCTTATCTAAAGATTCAAATATTGTATAATCTTGGTCTAAAACATTAGCTCTTACACCTGCACCTATACTTGCAAAAGATTTTTGATCACTATTTGATCCATCACCACGAGTAGTCATAAGGGCAACATAACCACTATCAGATGTCTTTTTTTGTATTATAGGTATCTCAAGTAAATGTTCTAAGCTTGTTCTATTTAAACTAATATATATTATTTTTCCTTGTTGGTTGGTGTCAGCATATACACTAGACATAGAAAAACTTAAAATTACCATTAGTGATAATAAAAGTGATATTAATTTTTTCTTCATTAAGTCAACCTCTTTCTATCCTACCTTGTAAGGTAAGCTGTTCTATTCTTTTGATAGATAGCTTTTTAATAGTTCTTTTAATAACTCATCTCTTTCGTATTTTTTTATTATGCTTCTTGCATTTCTATTGCTTGTTATATAGCTTGAGTCCCCAGAAAGTATATATCCTATAATTTGGTCAATAGGGTCATAACGTTTCTTTTCTTCTAATGCTTCATAAACATATTGTAAAGTTTCTTTTATGCTCAGTTTTTCTTCTGATATACCCTCAAATTTCATTGTGTAATCTAAATTTCTATCCATACTTAAAGCCCTCCATTAGTTAAAATCCCCAAAAGCTCAAATTATATAAGAGCTTTTGGTTATTTATAGACTATTATTTTATTTGGCTTTTTATAACCTCACAAGCATAGCTTAGAGCTTCATCTATTTTTGTAGCGTCAGTTGCTCCAGCTTGAGCCATGTTAGGTCTTCCGCCACCTTTACCGCCTGCAATTTGTGCTATTTCTTTTACTATGTTTCCACTGTGAATTCCTTTTTCTATAACATCTTTAGTTGCTGTAACTACGAAGTTAACTTTAGAATCACTAACATTAGAGATAGCTACTACACCGCTTTGTAATTTATCTCTTAAATTATCTGCCATTTCTTTTAATGAATTCATATCCATATCTTCAAATTTTGCAGTAAGTAAGCTTACTCCATTTATATCAACTTTTGAATCCATAAGTTTGTCAGCTGATTGTAAACTCATTTTAGCTTTTACTTCATGAAGTTCTTTTGCTAAAGATTTATTTTCTTCTACTATAGCTTGTGCTCTATTTACTAAGTTATCTTCTTTAGTTTTTAATGCAGAGCATGCTTCTTCGATTAATTCATCTCTTGAATTTAAGTATTCATATACGCTTCTTCCTGTAATAGCTTCTATTCTTCTTACTCCAGCTGCTACTCCACCTTCAGATAATATTTTAAATAATCCTACTTGAGAAGTGTTTGTTAAGTGAGTACCACCACAAAGTTCTATAGAATAATCTCCCATAGATACAACTCTTACTTCATTTCCATATTTTTCACCAAATAGAGCCATTGCCCCTTTTTCTTTAGCTTCGTTTATTCCCATTACTTCACATTCTATATCAAGAGATTGTAAAATAACGTCATTTACTTTTCTTTCTATTATATCTAACTCTTCTTTTGATATTGGCTCAAAGTGAGTTATATCGAATCTTAATCTATCTGGAGTTACTAATGAACCAGCTTGGTTAACATGTTCTCCTAAAGTTTCTTTTAAAGCTTTGTGTAATAAGTGTGTAGCTGAATGGTTTCTAGCTGATGCCATTCTTATTTCTCTATTTACTAATGATTTTAATGCATCTTTAGTATTTATGCTACCTTTTTTAACAACACCTATGTGTTTTATTGTATTGTTTGCACCTTTTTTAGTAGTTATTACTTCAAATAATGCATTTTCGTTTTCTAATATACCAGAGTCACCTACTTGTCCCCCACCTTCAGCATAGAAAGTAGTTCTATCAAGTACTATTACTGCTTCATCACCTTCAGTTATAGTGTCTACTATTTCGTCACCTTTAACTATAGCAGTTACAACTCCTGTAGTAGATAAATGTTTATATCCTTCAAAAGTAGATGCTACTGAAGCGTCTAATGTAGAAAGTGGATCTTCTTTCCAGCTTTCACCTTCCATATTTCCTCTTGCACTTCTAGCTCTTTCTCTTTGTTTATCCATTTCTGCGTTGAATCCTTCTTCATCTAAATCAAATCCAACTTCTTCTAATATTTCTTGAGTTAAGTCCATTGGGAATCCATAAGTATCGTATAATTTGAATACTTTTTCTCCAGCTAATGTACTTTCGTTGTTTGCTTTTAATTCTTCTATATATCCGTTTAGTATTTCACTACCTTGGTCTATAGTTTCATTGAATTTTTCTTCTTCTATTTTTATAACTTTTTTGATGTAACCTTCTTTTTCTATAAGTTCTGGATAAGCTTCTCCACTTACTTCTTTAACTACATCAAATAAGTTGTATAAGTAATCTTCTTTTATTCCTAATAATTTACCGTGTCTTGCAGCTCTTCTTAATAATCTTCTAAGAACATATCCACGACCTTCGTTTGATGGAAGTATTCCATCAGCTATCATAAAGCTTGTTGCTCTTATGTGGTCAGTTATTATTCTTATTGATACATCACTTTTAGCATCTGAACCGTATTTAACACCTGATATTTTTTCTATTTCATCTATTATAGCTCTTATAGTGTCAACTTCGAATATATTGTCAACACCTTGCATTATACAACCTATTCTTTCAAGACCCATACCTGTATCTATATTTTTATGAGTAAGTTCTGGATAACTTCCATCTTCTTGTCTATCAAATTGAGTGAAAACTAAGTTCCAGAATTCTAAGTATCTATCACAGTCACATCCTGGTTTACAATCTGGATTATCACATCCGTATTCTTCACCTCTGTCATAGTATAATTCTGAACAAGGTCCACATGGTCCTAATCCTATTTCCCAGAAGTTATCGTCTTTTCCTAATCTAACTATTCTTTCTTGTGGTATAGTTGAGTATTTTAACCATAAGTCACGAGCTTCATCGTCATTTAAGTATACTGTAGCCCATATTTTTTCTTCTGGTATTTCTAAATGTTTAGTTACGAATTCCCAAGCCCATTTTATAGCATCTTCTTTGAAGTAATCTCCAAATGAGAAGTTACCCATCATTTCGAAGAATGTACCGTGTCTTGCAGTTTTACCTACGTTTTCTATATCTCCCGTTCTTATACATTTTTGAACTGTACTCATTCTATTTCTTGGTGGAACTTCAACTCCTGAGAAATAGTTTTTAAGTGGAGCCATCCCTGAGTTTATTAATAATAAACTTTTATCGTTTTTTGGTATTAAAGATGAACTCTTACCTACATAATGTCCTTTAGATTCGAAGAAATCTGTAAAAGATTTTCTAATCTCGTTGCAACCCATTTTTTTCATATTGCATTACCTCCTAAAATTTTCAAATATTATTTTCATAAAAAAAACCTCACGCCTATAACTAAATTATAGGGTCGAGGTATATTCGCGGTACCACCCTAATTACCACTAAAAAGTGGCATCTTCGGAAAACCTTAGCTATAACGTAACTACCGGCAATTCATACTAAGCTCCGAATTGCTACTCCAAGACTGCTTCAAATATCCTGTACTTAAAGGTTCTCACCATTTCCTTTTCTCTGTAAAGTCATATAAATATTTTACTACTTCTCTTCATTGTATTTTTATTTTATAAATTACTAATACTAATTTAAAGTATAAATCATATTTTGTCAATAAATAATTTACTTTTAAATTTGTCTTAATAAATTTGTCATCATAAATAATTATTTATGTCTTTTTATGTTAGAAACTACTTTCTATAATTCCTCCACCGACAACTTTATCTCCGTCATACATAACAACAGATTGTCCTTTTGTTATCGCTCTTTGAGCTTCGTCAAATACGATTTTTATTTTATCTTCAGCAACTTTATAAACTGTCGCATCAGCTGGTTTTGCTGCATATCTTACTTTTGCTTTTACTCTTATAGGTTCTTTTATATCTTCTATTGATATAAAGTTAACGTCTTTTGCGATTAAGTTGTATTGGAATAAGTCTGAGTTATCACCTAGGATAACTGTGTTGTTTTTAGCATTTATGTCTATTACAAACATAGGCTTACCAAATGCTATTCCTAGACCTTTTCTTTGGCCTATTGTGTAGTTTACTATTCCTTTATGTCTTCCTAAAACATTACCTTTAGTATCTACAAAATTACCTTCTTTTATACTTGTGTTTGAATGTCTTTTTACGTAGTTTGCATAGTCGTTGTCTTTTACGAAACATATTTCTTGACTATCTGGTTTATTGTGAACTACTAAGCCAAGTTCTTTAGCCATTTCTCTTACTTTTTCTTTTTCGAACTCACCTATTGGCAGTAGTGTATGTTCTAATTGATCTTGTGTTAGATTATATAGCGCATATGTTTGGTCTTTTTTATCTGTAACAGATTTAGTAAGAAGATATCTTCCTGTTTCTTCGTCTTTTTCTATTCTAGCGTAGTGACCTGTTGCTACATAATCACATCCTATTTGTCTAGCTCTTCTATATAAATCGTCAAATTTTATATGTTTATTACATGCTATACATGGATTTGGAGTTCTACCATTTATATATTCATCTATAAAATAATCGATTACTTTCTCTTTAAATACTTCTTTGAAGTTTAATACATAAAACGGTATGCCTAACTTTTGCGCAACGCTTCTAGCATCTTCTACGGCTTCTAAAGAGCAACATCCGCCATCATTTTCTATTAATTCGTACTCTTCATCATCTTGCCATAACTTCATAGTTACACCGATTACATCATATCCTTGTTCTTTTAATAAATAGGCAGCAACAGAACTATCTACTCCACCACTCATACCTATCATTACTTTCTTTTTCATATTTGTTTATCACCTCGTTTTTATATTATATCTATTTTGCAATAATTTTAAAAGCATTAAAACATTAATTATTAAAAAATCTATAAACAAGAAAAAATCTTTGAGATTATCCCAAAGATTTTTCTTATATTTATTTTAAAAATTTTCTTAGTCTTCGTCTTCTACTCCGTGGTCATGATCATGGTCATGGTCTGGTTCGAATCCTTCTAATTCTGGTATATCTATGTTATTTTTTTGAGCGTAGTCTACAAGTGCAGCTTTTATAGCTTGTTCTGCTAAAACTGAACAGTGCATTTTTACTGGTGGAAGTCCATCTAAAGCTTCTGCTACTGCTTTGTTAGTTAAAGCTAAAGCTTCATGTATACTTTTACCTTTTATAAGTTCTGTAGCCATTGATGAACTTGCTATTGCAGAACCGCATCCAAATGTTTGGAATTTAACGTCTTTTATTATATCATCTTCTACGTCTAAGAATATTTTCATTATATCCCCACATTTTGCGTTTCCTACTTCACCTACACCACTTGCATCTTCTATTTCTCCAACATTTCTTGGATGTAAGAAATGGTCCATTACTTTATCACTATATTGCATAATCTTAATCCTCCTAATTTTACTAATTTTTTATTTTTATCTATGAGTTAATATAAGTTAATTTCAATTTAAGCCCTATTTTGTGTATTTATTTTAATGTCATTTATTTCTTTTGTATATTTATTTTTTACCCATTATATCTATACATTAATCACTTATTTTTTTTCTTCTGGATGTTCTTTTATATATGTTTGATATAATGGAGATAATTCTCTAAGTCTAGCTATGATTGGTGGTAATGTTTCTAATACATAGTCTACATCTTCTTCAGTTGTAAAGTCACCAACTACAAGTCTTAAAGATCCATGAGCTAATTCATGTGGTAAACCTAAAGCCATAAGTACATGTGATGGATCTAATGAACCTGATGTACAAGCAGAACCTGAAGAACCAGCTATTCCAGCTTGGTCAAGAAGTAATAATATACCTTCACCTTCTATAAATTGGAATGATACATTTGCAGTACCTGGTAATCTATCTGTTTTATGACCGTTTATTCTTGTATGAGGTATTCTTTCTTGTAAACCATACATTAATTTATCTCTAAGTCTTGTAAGTTCTCTAACATGGTTTTCCATGTTGTTTTTAGCCATTTCAGCAGCTTTTCCATATCCTACTATTGCAGGAACATTTTCAGTACCAGCTCTTTTTCTTCTTTCTTGAGCTCCACCGTGCATGAAATTATGGATTTTTACACCTTTTTTGATGTATAAAGCTCCGATCCCTTTAGGTCCGTATATTTTATGTCCAGACATACTCATTAAGTCTACACCTAAATCTTTAACATCAACTGGTATATTACCACATGCTTGAACAGCATCTGTATGCATTAAAGCGCCATGTGCATGAGCTATTTCTGTTATTTCTTTTATAGGTTGTATAGTACCTATTTCGTTATTAGCATACATTACACTTACAAGTATTGTTTTGTCAGTTATAACGTTTTTTAATTGTTCTAAATCTACTTTACCATCAGCATCTACATCTAAGTATGTTACTTCAAATCCGTGAACTTTTTCTAAGTATTCACAAGTATGTAGTACTGCATGATGTTCTATTTTACTAGTTATTATATGATTTCCTTTATTTCTTCTAGCAAAAGCAGTTCCTTCTAAAGCCCAGTTATCACTTTCAGATCCACCGTTAGTGAAATATACTTCTCTTGGGTCTGCATTTATTAATGAAGCTACTTGAGCTCTCCCTTTATCTAAACCTTCTTTTGCTTCTCTACCGAATTGATGGAAACTTGAAGCATTTCCAAAGTAAGTAGTGTAATAAGGCATCATAGCCTCTAATACTTCAGACTTAACTGGAGTAGTTGCTGCATAGTCCATATATATTCTTCTTTTTTCCATGATTGTCATCTCCTATTTTTTTATTTCATTATTCATTAAACAATAAATATCATTCTCTAACCTATTTATATTATGAGTTTCATTATAATTGTTTACCATATCACAAAGTGTAATAGATTTCATAACATTGTCCATGGCATCTCTCATCTTTTCCCAGACTAATTTTGTTACACAACTGTCTGAGTTTTGACATGAGTCTTTATCTAGCAAACAATCAGATATTGATACAGGCCCTTCAAGTACAGTCAATATGTCATATACTGTTATTTCACTTGCTTTTCTAGATAATAGATACCCTCCTTGGGCACCTCTTACACTTTTTATTAAATTTGCTTTTTTTAGTTTTGAAAAAATCTGTTCTAAGTATTGCTCTGGTATATTTTGTTTGGCAGCAATATTTTTTATAGATACTGGCCCCTTACTATGATTAAGTGATAATTCAAACATAGCCTTGAGCCCATATCTACCTTTAGTTGATAGTTTCATTTTATCACCCTTTTTATTCCTACTTTTTTAGTAGGATTTATCTTACTGTTATAATTGTATTATACTCGAGTAATTTTGTCAACATTAATTTAGACTATTTTAGTCAGAATTAAATTATTTTTTCAATCTATTGAAATTACTGTATTTGAAGTACTATTTTTTTAATCTTTATAATATACTGTCCACTCATCTATTCTTTTAAACCCCAATTTTCGATATAGTTTTCCAGCTTCCTCATTGTCATAAAATAAACATGGCTTTATCCCTTCTTTTAAGAGTTCTTCGCATAATTTAATAAGACATTTTGTTGCTAGGCCTTGATTTCTATATTTGGGATGTGTTCCAACACCTATAATCATAGCTGTATTTTTATTTTCTGCAGTAGATTTTGCCATTGATATTATTTTTTTTCTATACTCAATGCAATAACCTCTACCGCTTTTTAAATTTGATCTTAAACCTTCTAAAGTCGTATTTTGAAATTCAGTTATTTGCTCATATAAATTCACTACTCTCTTTATATTAAATACATTTATTTTTTTTAATTTCAAATTACAATCAAGATCCTTATCCTCTTCATTTATCTCTTCAAGCTCACATAGATGTACTTTTCTATATTTTAATAATCCTAATTTTTCTGCAATTATATCGACACAACTGGATTTTCCACTTATCTCGCTAAATTCCATATCAGATATAAATTCACAAAATCCATCAACATCAAAGTCTTTATAAGCATAAAAAGTAAGATATTCAAAACATTTAAACAATATCCCTTTTATGTTCCCAAATTCATCTATGTCTGAATATATCTTATAAAATACATTTTCAAATCCATAATTCTGTATTTCTTGTAGGTTAAATGTATTAATCTCTTTTTCAAGATTTAAATATTCAATAACCTTCTTTTCATATTTTTTGTCTAATATTTTAATCATATGAATCCCCCAAATACGACTATCTCCAACCCCTGTCGTTTCATTTTATGTATTATAAATAAAGTTTTCTAACCTAATTATAAATATTACCATTTTTTTTATCAATAAATTCTCTAATAAAAAATAAATAAAAATTCACTGCGTTCATATCGCCAACAACTCCGTCCGTTGCTTTAATTAATAGGTTGGAAATTATACATTATCCACAAACCAGATAATGTATAATTTCCTTAGAATTAAAAAAGACAAACGTTATGTTTGTCTTTTAATTTATTTTTTTAAATTGTTCCAATATTGTTCATATGCCATTTCATTTTTATTATTTCCAGCTTTATAGTATTTTTTATCTTTGATAGCATCTGGGAGGTATTGTTGTTTTATATAGTTATTAAGATAATTGTGAGGATATTTATATTCAACACCTCTTCCTAATTTCGCCGCCCCTGCATAATGTGCATCTTTTAGATGATTCGGTATCTCACCTGTTTCTATATTGTCTAAATCGTATAATGCCATATCGATAGCCTCTGCTACTGAATTTGATTTCGGGCATCTTGCTAAATATACAGTAGCTTGTGCTAATGGCAATCTTGCCTCTGGAAATCCTAGTTTTAGTGCAGCTTCAACACATGCATTAGTTATTGTTATAGCTTGTGGCACAGCTAAACCTACATCTTCACTTGCAACACACAACAACCTTCTAATTATAGATTGGATATCTTGTGACTTTATAAGTCTAGCTAAATAATGTAGTGCCGCATTTTCATCAGAACCTCTGAGAGATTTATGAAAAGCTGATAATACAGAGTAGCTATCGTCACCTTTATTATCATAGTTTAATATTTTGACACTAGAACAATTTATAGTATCTTCTAATGTTATATTCACGCTATTTGTCCCTACATCAATTCCAATATTAAAAACTAACTCTAATTTATTTAATGCACTTCTCATATCGCCATTACAAGTCTCTGCTATATATCTAAGAGCTTCATCTTCTACATTTATATTTTCATATGTATACATTGGTTTTAATCTATTTACAGCTCTCTTTAAACCTAAGTATATATCTTGTTTTTGTATAGGCTTAAATTCAAATATAGTACTTCGACTTAGTATAGCTTTATAGACAACAAAATAAGGATTGTCTGCTGTGCTAGCAATTAAAGTAACAGAACCTTCTTCAATTACCTCCAACAATGCCTGCTGTTGTTTTTTATTTAGTGCTTGTATCTCATCTAGCATTAATATAATGCCGTTATATGAAAATAAATCTCTTTTACTATTATCTATAACTTCTTTTATTTCTTTTACACCACAATTTACTGCATTTAATTTTATATATTTTTTACCTGTAACATTAGCTATTATATTTGCCAATGTCGTCTTTCCTGTTCCTGGTGGTCCATATAAAATCATATTTGGAATAGTTTTATTTTCAATTAATCTATTTATTATCTTTCCCTTTCCAATAATATGAGATTGTCCTACCATATCTTCTATAGTCTCTGGTCTTAATTTATCTGCTAAAGGTTGCATGTTGCCTCCTTATCTACTAAATAGTATAAATTTTTTATATCAAAAAATCCTTCTTTATATAAAGAAGGATTCCTAAAATTAATTTTTAATTAATAATTATTTCTTACTTTTTTTAATTCAGGTATTAATTTATCGTTAAGTATTTTTATATGAGTTCCCTTCATACCTAATGATCTAGATTCTATAACCCCTGCACTCTCGAATTTTCTTAAAGCATTTACTATTACTGATCTTGTTATTCCAACTCTATCAGCTATTTTACTAGCTACTAATAGACCTTCATTTCCGTTTAATTCATTAAATATATGCTCTACAGCTTCAAGTTCAGAGTAAGAAAGCGTACCTATTGCCATTTGAACTACAGCTTTTTTACGCATTTCAACTTCTAATTCTTCACTTAAAGATTTTAATATTTCCATACCTATTACAGTAGCACTGTATTCTGATATAACTAAGTCATCATCGTTAAACACTTTGTCATATCTAGATAATACTAGTGATCCTAATCTTTGTCCACTTCCAAGTATAGGAACTATTGTAAGATATTTTTCACTTCTACTATGTTCATCTGGGAATAATTGAACTAATTTTTCTCCAGTTAAGTTATCTAGTGTTTCTGATATTTTAAGTAAGCTTTCGTTGTATTCAGTTGGGAATCTTTTTTGTTTAGTATCTTCATCTATTACAACTGAACTATCTTGTATATCTGTTAAATGTAATCCTAATACTTTCCCCTTTGTATTTAAAACATAAACATTGGCATCTAAAACTTCGCCTAATGTTTCTGCTAATCTGTCAAAAGATACTTTGCTTCCGCTGCTAGTTTGTAGAGTTTTATTAATTCTTCTCGTTTTTTGTAGTACTTCGCTTGCCATTTAATCCTCTCCTTAATTTAAGTCAATCTAAATATAAATCAAAATATAATAATGTTCATAATAACATTTATACAATGTAATCTTAACATATTTCTGTAATCAATTCAATAATATAATTAAATATTTCAAATTTTCACTCATTTTAGCAATATGATTGTTTGATAATACCTCTATTCTTCTTTAACAATACGTTCATGTTTACAATCCTTATTTGAACATACTATTTTAGTACCAGATTTAGAGTATTTCTCATACATATAAGATCCACATTCTTCACAAGGTTCTTCTACAGGTTTGTTCCAAGCGACAAAATCACACTCAGGATAGTTTGAACATCCGTAAAATACCTTTTTCTTTTTACTTTTTCTCATTATAATGTCCCCTTCTTTACATTTTGGACATTTAACACCTATTTTATTTACTATAGGTTTTGTATTTTTACATTCAGGATAATTTTTGCAAGCCATAAACTTTCCAAATCTACCGTATTTTATTACCATATTTGAGCCACAAAGTTCACAAATCTCGTCAGTTTCTTCATCCATATTTACTTTTTCTATATTTTCTAAGGCTGTTTTAATCGCTTCTTCTAGTGGTGAATAAAATTCCTCAACTACGTGTTTCCACTCAGCATTGCCTTCTTCAATTTGGTCTAACTGTGATTCCATATCAGCTGTAAAGTCAACTTCCATAAATTTGTGGAAATTCTCATCTAGTATTTTTGTCACTATTATACCTAACTCTGTTGGAAGTAAACTTGTACCTTCCTTTTCAACATATTCTCTATTTAGTATAGTTGTTATTGTAGGTGCATAAGTACTTGGTCTTCCTATTCCAAGCTCCTCTAAAGTTTTTACTAAACTAGCTTCAGTATATCTTGGTGGAGGAGATGTAAAGTGTTGTTGAGGGTCTTGTTTTTGTATTTTTAAACTCTCTCCTTCACTTAAACTTGGAAGTATTTTATCTTCTCTATCTGTAAAATTATAAATTTTCGTATATCCGTCAAATTTAAGTTTAGACCCAGTAGCTTTAAATACTAGATTTTCAATATTACATTCTACATTTAATACATCAAATATAGAATCTTCCATTTGACTTGCAACAAATCTTCTCCAAATTAAATTGTATAATTTATATTGATCTTTGCTTAAAGAATCTTTGATACTATCTGGAGTTCTCTCTACAGAAGTAGGTCTTATAGCCTCATGGGCATCTTGAACTTTCTTTTCTTTTTTGCCTTTACTGTCTTTTGTGTGGTCTTTGTAGTAGTTTTGACCTATTGAATCTACTATATAATCTTTTGCTTTTTCTCTCGCTTCTTCAGATATTCTCTTAGAGTCTGTTCTTATATAAGATATAAGACCTACTGTGCCTTCTCCCTTTATATCTATACCTTCATAAAGTTCTTGGGCAACCATCATAGTCTTTTTAGTCGTAAAGTTTAGTTTATTTGCAGCATCTTGTTGAAGCACACTTGTTGTAAATGGCTTTGGAGCTGATTTTCTACGACTTTTAGATTCTATTTTGCTTACAGTCAATTCTGCGTTGTTTATAATATCTAATATTTTATTTACTTGAGCTTCATTTTCTAAATCTATTTTCTTGCCGTCTTCTCCATAGAATTTTAATGTAAATTCTTCTCCGTCTTTATTTAAGACAACTAATTCTATAGTCCAATATTCTTTAGGTATAAAAGATTTAATTTCTTCTTCTCTTTCACATATTAATTTAGTTGTGACAGATTGAACTCTACCTGCACTTAAACCTTTTCTCACCTTTTGCCATAATATAGGACTTATTTGATATCCTAGTAATCTATCTAAAACCCTTCTCGCTTGTTGTGCATCTACTAAGTTTAAGTCTATATTTCTAGGATTTTTTATTGCATTTTTAATAGCGCCTTTTGTTATTTCATTAAATTCTATCCTACATTTTTCATCTTCATCTATATTTAAAATATAAGATAAGTGCCATGATATAGCTTCCCCTTCTCTATCAGGGTCGGTAGCTAGATAAACTTTTTTAGCTTTTTTAGCTTCCTTTTTTAGCTCTTTAATCACATCACCCTTACCTCTTATATTTATATATTTTGGTTCAAAATTATTTTCTATATCAACACCTAGTTGGCTCTTTGGTAGGTCTCTTACATGTCCTACTGAAGCCTTAACTGTGTAGTGACTTTTTCCCAAAAACTTTTCTATTGTTTTAGCCTTAGCTGGCGATTCGACAATTACTAATGCTTTCGCCATGTTTTTACACCCCCACTTTTTATGTTAAACATTAAATCCATAAGTCTTATTTTCCATTTCAATAATATAGTCATCTATTAATAGTTCATTTATATTTGAGTTTATTGTTTTTATATCAATTCCAGTATAATCACAAATATCATCTATTTTTATATTACCATTTTGTCGTATTGAGTTTAAAATTTCCTGTTTTTCATAATTTAAACTCTTAATATCATATTCTATACTATCTTTGCAATTATTTAAAGTACAAAATTTTTTCATATGGTCATAATATACGCGATGTTGTGTTATATCCTTTAACTCTCTTACTATTAATGCACCTTCAAAAAGTAAATCTAAACAACCTCTACTTTTAGGGTCATCTATTCTTCCAGGTATTACAAATACTTCCCTTCCTTCATTATTTGAGTATCTAGCAGTTGATAAAGCGCCACTCTTTTCAGCAGCTTCTATTATAAAAGTAGCTTCACTTATACCGCTTATAATTCTATTTCTCATAATAAAATTTAATGGAGTTACATCTGTGCCTAAAAAAAACTCTGATATTATTGCTCCACCATTTTCTAAAATCTTATTTGCTGTTTTTAAATTTACGGCAGGCCTTATATTATCAAGAGGACTTCCCAATATCGCAGCTGTTTTTCCATATTTACCTTCCATACATGCAAGATGAGATTCACAGTCTATCCCTATAGCAAGTCCACTTACAACATGCATACCACAATCAGATAATTCTTTTGTAAATTTTCTTACATATTTAAGACCGTATTTAGTCGGAGTCCTAGATCCAATAACTGATATAACGTTTCCCCCTTGTAAAAAAGAAATATCCCCTTTATAAAATAATATAGGCGGTGGCTTAGAAATATGTTTTAATCTCTCTGGATAATCATCATCTTCAATACATATGTAATGTATTTGCTGTTGTTGTAAAACCGCTTTTATTTTTTCTATTCTTTCAGGACTTCTATATTTTACTATATTTCGTGATAATTTTAAATTTATTTTTTTATTTTTCAAAATCTTATCTTTTTCTAAATACATTAAATTTATTAATTTTTCAAATTCATTTTTTAAAGAAATTATGTCTTCTTGGGTAATTCTATATATCGAACTTAAGAATAAATACATTTCCCTCTCTTCCATATTATCACCTCATTTAAAATATTTATAATATCCTTTTCTATATGAAAAAGCTTCTAATATATGATTTTTTTGTATTTCTTCACATACTTCTAAGTCTGCTATTGTTCTAGCAGTTTTAAGTAATTTTGTATAACTCCTATTGCTCAATTTATATTTATTAAATATTTTATTTGCTGTATTTTTACCTTCTTTATTTAACTTGCAGTAGTTGTTAATTTGATATGAGCTTATTTCATCATTGTTTTTTATATTGCTATTTTTAAAACGCTCTATTTGTATATCTTTAGCTTTTTGTACTCTATTTTTTATTGTTTCAGATGTCTCATTTAGATTATTTTCATTAAATTCTCCTATTTCAATTCGATCTACATCTAAAAATATATCAAATCTATCTAATAGTGGTCCTGATATTTTATTTTTATATCTCATTATTTCACTAGCACTACATTTACATTCTGTGTTAGACATAAAATACCCACATGGACAAGGATTCATAGCTGCTACAATCAAGGTATTGCATGGATATTTAATGTGAAACTTTAATCTAGATATACTTATTGTTCCGTCTTCTATCGGTTGCCTTAGCATGTCTAAAGTTTTTCTATTAAATTCAGCTAATTCATCTAAAAACAATACACCCCTATGAGCTAATACTATTTCCCCTGGGGTAGCTTTTGCCCCTCCTCCAAGCAGCGAAATATTTGTTGCACTGTGATGTGGAGCTCTAAATGGTCTTTTATTTATAATTCCTATATCGTTATTTATAAGTCCCGCTATACTGTATATTTTGCTTATTTCCATCATTTCATCTTTATCTAAATCCGGCATTATAGTTCTTATTCTTCTCGCCATCATTGTTTTGCCACACCCTGGTGGTCCCATTAAGATAACATTATGATTTCCCGCTGCTGCAATTTCAAGCCCCCTTTTTACAAAATAATTACCTCTTACATCAGAAAAATCTTCTTCATAGCCTTCATTTTCTGTATCGATATCATAAATTTTTAATATAGAAGTTAAATCAAATTTTTCTCTACTATTTATATATGATATACATTCTTTCAGATTTTTTATTGGTATTATCTCTATACCATCTACATATGAACTTTCTTTTAAATTATCATATGGAATAAATATTCTTTTATATCCATTTTGTTTTGCACTCAAAACTATAGGCAAAATACCTCTGACTTTTTTTAATGTTCCATCTAAAGATAATTCACCTACAAATATTGTCTCGTCAAAATATGATTTTTCTCTTTTTATATAATTTATAAGAAGTCCAATAGATATAGGTAAATCTAATAAAGACCCTTCTTTTTTTATATCTGCTGGTGATAAATTCACCACTATTCTCTTTGTTGGAAATTCAAAGTCGCTATTTATAATTGCTGATTTTACTCGTTCTTTTGCTTCTTTTATTTCAATACTAGCTAAGCCTACTATATTAAAACAAGGCATCCCTCTAGTAATGTCGACTTCTACATTTACAATAAAGCCATCTATTCCAATTAGATTACATGAATTCACTATACTTAACATAACTATCCTTTCTTAAAATGCATTTTCTATATGATTTATTTTTTCTTCAATAAAATAAATCTCAATCACATCAAATCTTATTTCATAGTTTTTTAAATTATTTGTGGAAATATAATATTTTGCAACAGAAGTTATTTTTGATGCCTTTTTATAATCAACTGCTTCACATGCAAGTCCATAATCTTTAGACATTCTAGACTTTACTTCCACAAATATTATTTTGTTTTCTAATTTTGCGATAATATCAATTTCACCAAATTTAGTTCTATAATTGCTACAGATTATAGTCATTCCTAGTGATATTAAATATTTTTTTGCTATATTTTCCCCTATTTTACCTTTTTTAACATTATCTAAATTTTTAATCATTTTATAAATTTCCATATATACCACCCAAAATCTTTTTTGTATTTTAGTCATAAAGGTTACAATATATACACTTTTACAAGTTTTAATTGAAAAATTTTACAAATAATTATACGATAAATATTATAAACATTTCTATTGGAGGGTAAAAATGGGAAGTAACAGAAATAAAAAGAAAAAAAAATCAAAAATTAATCGTAAAAATCTAACAATTGTATTAGCAGCTTTAGTAGTATTTTTAGTTGCTATTGTTGCTGGAGTTAAATCATTTAATAAAGGGGATAATGTTGCTAAAGTAAATAAAACTACTGAATTAACTTAATCACAAAATAATGAAACTTACAGCGCATCTCTAATTGCATGTGGTGATGTAATGGCTCATTCACCTCAACTTGATGCACAATATAATCCGAGCACAAAACAATATTCTTTTGAAAATAATTATAAATACGTAAAAGAATATGTCCAAAAAGCAGATTTAGCAATAGCTAACTTAGAAACTACACTTGCTGGTAATGATGTATATAATTACAGTTCTTATCCAACATTTAATACGCCAGATTCACTTGCAGATGCATTAAAAGATACTGGATTTGACTTATTATCAACTATCAATAATCATAGTTTTGATATGTCTAGCTTAGGTGTTGAACGTACTTTATCTACATTAAAATCAAAAGGATTTGATACTGTAGGTACTCGTCAAAAAACATCAGATGATGATTACATAATAGAAAATGTAAACAATATAAAACTTGGCATTACATCTTATACTTATGGAGAAATTAAAAATGGAACAAAATATTTAAATGGTATAAAAGTTTCTAGTGATAAAACTGATTTAATGAATGTATTTGATACTTCTGATGTAAATAAGGCATTTGATACAATTTATTCTACTGTTAAAAAATATCAAGATGATACAGATATGCAAATAGTTATAATTCACTGGGGAGATGAATATAGCAGAACACCTAATAATTTTCAAAAGAAATTAGCTCAAAAGTTATGTGATGCTGGAGTCGATATTATAATAGGATCTCATCCTCATGTTGTAGAACCTGTAGAGACAATAAAATCAACTGATGGTAAAAATGAAACACTTGTTATTTATTCTTTAGGAAATTATATATCTAACCAAAGAAGAGAATATATAAGCATGTATACAGAAGATGGTCTTATGGTAGATATAAATATCGAAAAACAAGGTAATAATGAAGCTAAAGTTAAAAAAGTTACTTGTATACCAACTTGGGTAAATAAATACGAATCTAGTGGCAAAAGCGTTTATGAAATAATACCTGTTGCCGATAATATATTAGAAAAAACAACATATATAGATCAAAGTTATCTAAAACAATCTTATAAAAATACATCTGAACTTATAAAAACAGATGATAAAATAAGCATTGTAAAGAGTCCATTTGAAAATTAAATAAACTAAATAAAAGCTAGGTAGATTCATATTCTACTTAGCTTTTTTAATTTCTACAAAATTCACTTCATTTATTTATCCACCGACTTTATCTATTGCTTATGATAATAAGTTTTAAATAATAAATTTATTCAAAATAAACAAATCCACCTTCATTTTTAGTAGTTTCAATCCATAAACTTAGATTTATTTTTTTTAATATTCCTTCATCACAAATTGTAATTTCTAATTTATCATCCAAGTTGCAATATAAAACACCTACTACCGTAACCCAATGCCATGCATCTAAGTTTTTTTCTTTGCCATTGTCTAAATTTAAAAATGCGATTGGATGGCCTTTTTCTAATGCTTCATCTAAAAATTTAAATACTTCTTTATTTGAAGGTCTTTCCTCAACTTTTTTCGGTATTTTTAAAAAATTGGATTTTATATTTTTATGTTGTCTCGAGTTTATATATTTTTCAAATCCTTCTAAAAATAATTCAATTGTATTTACTCCTCTTCCAATCTGAGGTGTTATAAACTCCCAAACATCATTCATTAATACTAAAAATTCTGATTTACTATAATGTTGAAATTTGTCTATATTATTTTTTATATCCTCATACATAATAATCGTTGAAGCAGTTGTAGGACCACATCCTGACATTCTTCTCCATTTTGTTTCAAACCACTCTTGATTTCCTCCAAAATAAGTATAATCTTCAATACTATCTTTTATTTTCAAAAGCTCTAAGTCTAATATTCTCTCCATTCTCACCCTTTTCACCCGCTTTTTATAGAATTGCCAAAATATAGATTAATCCCTATATATTATTTATATTATCATATTACTTAAATTGATATTGTTTTATTTTTAATATTATTTAAAAAAGAGGCTAAATAACGCCTCTTTTTACATATATTGATATTTTTTAATTTTTATTTACTAAATATTACTCTTTCATCTATATCAGCTATAGTAGCACATCCAGTAAGTCTCATAGTCGCCTCAAGCTCAGATATTATTTTATTTACATAAATCTCTACACCTTCAGTACCGCCACCAAAAGATGCTGTTACAAATGGTCTACCGATTAATACACCATCTGCTCCTAAAGCTATTAATTTTAATACATCAACACCTGTTCTAACTCCACCGTCAGCAAGTATTATAGTTTTCCCTTTTACAGCTTTTGCTATAGCAGGAAGTACATCAGCTGCTCCTGGAGTACAGTCTAGTACTCTACCACCATGATTAGATACAACTATTGCATCTACACCAGCTTCTGCCGCTAATATAGCTTCATCTACTGTCATAAGTCCTTTTAGTATAAAAGGTAGTTTTGTAGCTTTTTTTAATTCTTTTATTTTATCTAAAGTTTTTGGTTCTACATTTTTACCGTGAAGCGATAAAGTAACTAATCCACATGCATCTACATCTACACCAAGCGCAAATACACCTGCATCTTCTGCTAATTTCATTTTTGAAATTATAGCATCATTTTCCCATGGTTTTATAAATGCTATACCATCTGCATTTTTTTCTTTTAATACTTCTAAATTATCAGTCAAGAAAGTTTCTATTGCAGTATCTCCTACCATTGGATATATTCCAGCTTTTAAACATCCTTCTATTACCCATGATATATATTCTTTTTCAGTATATTTTCCACCCATATTTAAAGTAGTTCCTGATACTGGAGCTGCAAATATAGGAGCTTTCATTTTTTTGCCAAACATTTCTACTGATGTATCTGGATTTTTAACATTGTGTAAAACCCTCATATTTATTTTGACTTTTTCTAGACTTTTTATATTTTCAGTAAATGCTACACCTGTTCCTTTTCCACCCATTCCTGGGACCTCACCTGAACATGCTATACCATTACATACTTTACATACTTTACAACTTCCATTTAAGTTTTCTCTTGCACTCTTTAAGACACTTTTGTAATCCATATTTAATCCTCCCAAATAGTATTTTTAAATTTTTAGTTAATTTATCTTCTAATTCTCATAGTAATTATAACACATTCTTTAAGAAACTCTTTCTATGAATAGGAGTTATACCATATTTTTCAATAGCCTCATAATGCTCTTTTGTTCCATATCCTTTATGATGTTTAAATCCGTATTGTGGATATATTTCATCATATTTATACATAAGTCTATCTCTTGTAACTTTGGCAAGTATACTAGCGCCTGCTATAGATATTGATTTAGAATCCCCTTTTATTATCGGAAATTGTTTTATATCTAAATCAGGTATTGTAACTGCATCTAAAAGTAAATAATCTGGCTTTTTACTTAAGGCATTTATCGCTTTATTCATAGCCATATATGTAGCATTTAAGATATTATATTCATCTATTTCATCATTTTCTACAATGCCTATTCCATAATCTAATGCCTGTTCTTTTATTATGTCGAATAATTCATCCCTTTTTGCTTCAGAAAGCTTTTTAGAGTCATTTATGTACGGAATTTTTGTTCCTTTTTCAAATACTACTACACTGGCTACTACTGGTCCTGCTAAAGGCCCTCTTCCAGCTTCATCAACTCCTCCTATATATAAATATCCATTTGCATATCCTTCATTTTCAAATGTATTTATAAACTCAAGTCTCTCTTCTTCTTTTTTTATTTTTTCTAATTTTTTACCTAAGCTCTTAGCTATATTCTGAACTGATTTTCTATCATCTTGATTCAATAATTGTATATATTCTACATATTGATCTTCATTTAAATTATCTACTATCTCTTTTATTTCTTTTACACTTTTATTTTTCATAATACACCTCTTTTTTTATATATTAATATTTTTATAGTTATTATGTAATTTTTAATTAATTATTATTTTATTATACTTAGTATAATACAAAAAATCGCCAAGGAACTCAATATACATTAAATTCCTCGGCGATTTATATAAATAGTTTATATATTTTTATATATTAAACTGCAATTTCTTCTGAATCTTTATCTTGAACTTTTTTAGATGATTTTATAAAGAATCCTATAAGTCCACCTATTATTGCTGGCACTACCCAACAGAAACCTAAGTTTGCAAAAGGTAATAAATTTATAAAGTCAAAGTTCATACCTAAATCATTACCTGCCATAAGTATACCCATTAATAGCGCAACGTAAGTAGCACCTTTAACTACATTATCATTTTTAAAGTATTTATTAAATATAGTTACTACTATTAATACTATTGTTGCTGGATATATTAAACTAAGTATTGGAGCAGATATTTTTATTATAGTTCCAACTCCTAAAGTTGATATTACTAAACTTAATAAGCATACAGTTATTACTATATGTTCATATTTTAATTTATTTTTAGTTAAGCCTGAAAAATACTCTGCTGTAGCAGATGTTAAACCAATAGCTGTAGTTAAACATGCTAGCGTTACTATTAAAGATAAAACTACTTTTCCTGGAGTACCAAGTAAAGCAACTGTTATAGCAACTATTAATGCTGATTGCGATACATCTACTCCATATTGAGTTGATACTGTCGCTCCAAGATAAGTAAGACCTCCGTATACAAGCGCTAGACCTAACGCAGCTATAAATCCTGCTTTTAATAAAATATTAACTCTATCTTTTTCTTTTTTATATCCTTTTTGTACTAAACTTTTTATTAATACAGCCGATAAACATATCGCTCCTAATGCATCTAACGTTTGGTATCCTTGTAATATTCCTTCACTAAATACATTTTCTATGGCAGCATCATTTAAATTTCCTATTGGATTTATTATACCAATTACTATTAAAGCTAATAAGCAAACTAATAATGCTGGTGTTAAATACGAACCAATTATATCTACCACTTTAGATGGCTTTATTGTTAAAGCCAATGTTATAGCAAAGAATATTGTCGAAAATAATACTGCATTGAATCCCGGTATAAGTGGTATTATCCCCATTTCAAAAGTTGTAGCAGCTGTTCTTGGTATTGCAAGAAGTGGCCCTAAGCATATCATTATAGCAGAACCTAAAATTATCGCAAATAATTTACCCGCTCTACCAAATACTCTTCCCGTATCTCCATCAGATTTAGCTGATGCTAATATAGCAAGTAGTGATAAACCTACGTCAGCTAGTATAAACCCTAAAAATCCTATTAAGAATTTATCTCCTGTTATAACCCCTAAGTAAGGCGGGAATATTAAGTTTCCTGCTCCGAAGAACATAGCGAACAGGGCAAAACCAGTTACAATTATGTCTTTATTTTTTGTATTCATAATTATTCCTCCTAATATTGTTGTCTTACTGATTACTCTATTATACATACATTAGCTTTAATAGTCAATATAATTTAAATATATTTAAAATTTAAATTATACAGACAATTCAGAGTAATTTTTATTTTATTTTTATACATCTAAATACATATAATTATCATAATACAGCTTTAAAATATCATAAGAATTACTTTTTTAAAGCATAGTATTATTACTTTTTCTTTTCTATAATATATAAAAAAGCTGGTCTTGAATATTTAAGTTTAAGTATTCAAGACCAGCTTTATATATTTAATCAATTAATTTATGCTTCTTCTATATCTTCAGGCACTTCTAGAGTTATTTGACCTAATTTACCTTCTCTAAACTCATTTAGAACTGTTTTTGCTATTCTTGTATAGTCTAATTCATTTCTTCCTAAGATGAATCCTCTTTTTCTTCCTATCATCTCCATAGTTTCTAGTGGTTCTTCACCTAGAGAATCTAATTTATATCTAGCTTTTAACTTCTCTGGCTCTATCTCAGACATTTTTTCTATGAATTTTAGTCCTAAAGTATCTATATCTAGTATTTCGTCTTTTATAGCTCTTGTAAATGCTAAATTTAAAGCTATTTTTTGATCTTCAAATTTAGGCCATAATATACCTGGTGTATCTAATAACTCTAAGTTTCCTTTAAGTCTAACCCATTGTTTACCTTTTGTTACACCTGGTCTATCTCCTGTTTGAGTACTTTTTCTTCCTGTTAATTTATTTATAAGAGAAGATTTCCCTACATTTGGAACACCAACGATCATAACTCTTATCGCTCTTTCTTTTCTTCCCTTTTCTTTTAATGCATCCATTTTTTCTTTTGTAGCATTTTTACATTCTTCTACAATTTTATTTACTCCGTTACCTTTTAGAGTGTCTACTGGTATAGCTTTTATACCTTTACTTTGATAGTAGCTTATCCATTTATTTAATTTAGCTTTGTCAGATAAATCACTTTTATTTAAAACTACTACTCTAGGTTTATTTTGTGCTAATTTATCTATCTCAGGGTTTTTACTACTAAGTGGTATTCTAGCATCTAAAAGCTCTATAACAACGTCTACAAGCTTTAAGTTATTTTGTACCATTTCTTTAGTTTTTTTCATATGTCCTGGATACCAGTTTATATGTAGATTATCATCTTTTAAATATTCTTCGTAATCTCTTGTCATGTTCTCACTTCCTTTTTATTAGTTATATTTTATAAAACTCTCTTTATTTTAACATTTTTAAAGATGTATATTTTTATTTATATTATCTCTAATAATTTATGTATTTATTAGTTTATTTCTCCATATAAGACAAAAAGGAAAGCTCTTTCGAGATTTCCTTTTATTTTAATAAAGATTTATTATCTTTTAGTTCTAGCTTCTTTAACTTTAGCAGCTTTACCAGTTCTAGTTCTTAAGTAATTGATTTTAGCTCTTCTTACTTTACCTTTTCTAGTAACTTCTATTTTTTCTATTTTTGGTGAATGAACTGGGAATGTTCTTTCTACACCTACGTTGAAAGATATTTTTCTAACAGTGAAAGTTTCTCTGTTTCCTCCACCTTGTCTTTTTATTACAACACCTTCAAATACTTGTACTCTTTCTCTTTTTCCTTCTACTATTCTAACGTGTACTTTTACAGTGTCCCCAGGTCCAAAGTTAGGAACTTCGTTTTTTAATTGTTCTTGTTCTAATGATTTTATTAATTCGTTCATTTTTTTCCTCCTAGTATTCATAGACATTCTTAATTACTGACCAGTGTAACAGAGGAATGCCCGTAGTCTCGACTTTTCATATTATACTATAAAAAATTATTTCTTACAATACTTTTTATATAAATCTTTTCTTCTTTTTTTGGTAATTTCAATAGATTGTTCTTTTCTCCACGCCTCTATTTTTTGATGGTTTCCAGATAATAATACATCTGGTACACTTAGTCCCATAAATTCTCTCGGTCTAGTATAGTGTGGATATTCAAGCAGGTCATTTTCGAATGATTCATCTTCAAATGACTCATTTTGATTTAATACTCCTGGAATAAGCCTAGCTATAGCATCTACAAGTATAAGAGCTGGCAATTCTCCTCCAGTAAGTACATAATCTCCTATTGATATTTCGTCTGTAACTATTAAATCTATTATTCTTTGGTCTATACCTTCATAATGTCCACAAAGCAGTATAATGTCTTCTTCTTTTGAGAATCCTTTTACAATACCTTGTCTCAATGTTTTTCCTTTAGGAGTTAAGTATATAACTCTTGGATTTTCTATATTATGAGTATCTACTATGTGCTTATATGTATCATAAATAGGTTGAGGAGTCATAAGCATACCTGCCCCACCTCCAAAAGGATAATCATCTACTTTTTTATGTTTGTTAGTAGAGAAATCTCTTATATTGTATACAAACACTTCAATAATTCCCTTTTCTATAGCTCTTTTCATTATACTTTCTCCAAAGTATGAATTAAATATCTCTGGAAAAAGTGTCATTATATGAAATCTCATCTTGCCACCTAATCAAGCATTCCTTTTATAGGATCTATTATCATTTTATTTTGATCTAAATCAATAGTTGGTACGAATTTTTCAATTGATGGTATTAAGTATTCTTTTTCTCCAGATGAAACTACATATACATCATTTATAGCATGTTGCAATACATCTTTAAGAACACCTACTTTTTCTCCGTCCACAGTGAAAACATCTAATCCAATTAAATCAGATACGAAAAATTCACCCTCTTCTAATTCTCTACCTTGTTCTCTTCCGATATACATATTTTTAGTTTTTAATTTTTCCGCTAATTCTATAGAGTCGATATCTTTTATTTTCATTATGACCATGTTACCTTTGTATCTAACTCTTTCAACTTCGTATTTATTATTTAAATTTTTATCTATATAAAAATACTCTAATTCATCAAAACGGTTTATATCGTCAGTATATGGGTAAACACGAACTTCACCCTTTAAACCTTGTGTATTTACTATTTGTCCTATTCTAAAGACAGTTAATTTTTCAGTCATTTTGTCACCTCTTTTTACATTTTTAGTATATACAAAAAGGATTAGGCATATACCTAATCCTTTTTATACTATCTCAAGAGAAACCTTAAGGTGCTCTTTATTTCCAGCAGATTTTAATACAGTTCTAATAGCTTTAGCTATTCTCCCTTGTTTTCCTATAACCTTGCCCATATCTTCTTGAGAAACTGAAAGTTTAAGGATTATTTCACCTTTTTTTCTTGTTTCCTCAACTGTCACCTCATCAGGATTATCAACTAGAGCCTTAACTATATCGATAACTAGCTCTTTCATATTTTCCATCTCCTAAAATGTTTCAATAAAATAAGTTACGTTTCTTATTTTGCTATTATTTCTTGGCTTTGTAATAATTTTTTAACAGTTTCAGTAGGTTGTGCACCAACACCTAACCATTTTTTAGCTTTTTCATCGTTTATTTTTATTTGTTTTGGTTCAGAAACTGGATTGTAGTATCCTATTTCTTCTATGAATCTACCATCTCTTGGAGCTCTTGAATCTGCTACCACTATTCTGTAGAAAGGTTTTTTATTTGAACCCATTCTTTTTAATCTTATTTTAACTGCCATTTGGCCACCTCCGAAATTTTTTTCTATTTTAGTTTTTAATTTATTTATTTAAAGAAAGGAAGTCCGGGAAAACCGCCTCTTTTCTTCATACCTTTACTATTAGAAGTAAACATCTTCATCATTTTTTTCATTTCATTTAATTGTTTTATTAGTTTATTTACTTCTTGTACACTTGTCCCACTACCTTTTGCTATTCTTCTTTTTCTAGATGCATTAAGTATTTGTGGATTTCTTCTTTCTTCAATCGTCATAGATTGTATTATGGCTTTTACTCTGTTCATTTCTTTGCCATTCATATCTACGTCGCCTAATTGATTTTTTATATCTCCCATTCCTGGAATCATTCCAAGAATCTTGTCCATAGAACCCATCTTTTGGATTTGTTCCATTTGATCTAAGAAATCTTCAAAATCAAATTCTTGTTTTTTAAGCTTAGCACCTAGTGCTTTTGCTTTTTCCATGTCCATAGTTTCTTGAGCTTTTTCAATTAAACTTAAGACATCACCCATTCCTAAAATTCTAGAAGCCATTCTGTCTGGATGGAAAGGTTCTAAATCATATAATTTTTCACCCATACCTATGAATTTTATAGGTTTTTGTGTTACAGCTCTTATCGAAAGTGCTGCCCCACCTCTAGTGTCACCATCTAGTTTAGTAAGTACAACTCCATCTATACCTAAAGCATTGTCAAAACTTTCAGCTACGTTAACTGCATCTTGACCTGTCATTGAGTCGACTACTAAAAGTATTTCATGTGGTTTGACTTCTGATTTAATAGATTTTAATTCATCCATTAATTCTTCATCTATATGAAGTCTACCTGCTGTATCTATTATAACTAAATCGTTGTTGTTTTTCATAGCATGACTAAGTCCTGCTTTTGCTATATTAACTGGGTTTTCTTTATCGCCCATGTTAAATACTTCTATGCCTAAGCTTGAACCTACAACTTCTAATTGTTTTATCGCTGCTGGTCTATAAACGTCACAAGCTACAAGTAATGGTTTCTTTCCTTGTTTCTTGAAATATCCGCCAAGCTTTCCTGATGTTGTCGTCTTACCTGCCCCTTGTAAACCTACCATCATGATTATTGTTGGTGGTTTTGAAGATATTGTTATTTTACTTTGAACATCTCCCATTAAAGCAGTAAGTTCTTCATTTACTATCTTTATAACATGTTGTGCTGGAGTTAAACTTTCCATAACTTCTTGTCCAACACATCTTTCTTGCACTTTTTTTACAAAATCTTTTACGACTTTAAAGTTTACATCGGCTTCAAGTAATGCAAGTTTTACTTCTCTCATAGCAGCCTTTACATCTTTTTCAGTAAGTTTTCCTTTTGATTTTAACTTACTAAAGGCACCTTGCAATTTATCAGATAAACCTTCAAATATCATTTTAACAACTCCCTACATATTTCTTCTATATTTTCTAGCTTAGGGATTAAATCAGCACAATCTCTATTGTGCAATAAATCTTCTTTTATGTCAATAATTTTCTCCCTAATAGATTTAAGGAATTTTTCTTGGTCTTTTAACTTAGCTACTAAATGTAGTTTACTTTCGTATTCTCTAAGTATTTTCTCTGAACGCTTCAATGTGTCGTAAACTCCTTGTCGTGATACACCTAAGTTTTCACTTATCTCTCCTAATGAATAATCTTCTTCATAGTAAAGAGATACCATTTCTCGTTGTTTGTCAGTCAATAGCTCTTTGTATTGCTCAAACAACAATCCAATCTCAACCATTTTTTCTATGTTCATAACAATCACTTCCAAGACCTTACTGTAAAGGTTCTTTACTTTACACATTGTATTTTATATCAAATAAATACTCTTGTCAACATTTATTTTATGCTAAGTTTAACCGAATAGAGCATCTACAAACGATTTAGAGTCAAAATCTTGTAAATCTTCCATTTGTTCCCCTACACCTATCAATTTAACAGGTACATCTACTTCTGATTTAACAGCTAAAACAACTCCACCTTTTGCTGTTCCGTCTAGTTTCGTCAGAACTAATCCTGTTATATCACATACTTCTTTAAAGCTTTTAGCTTGTGATACTGCATTTTGTCCAGTAGTCGCATCAACTACTAGTAAAACTTCTTTTTTAGCTTCTGGATATTCTCTATCTACTATTTTAAATACTTTACCTAATTCATTCATTAAGTTTGATTTATTGTGAAGACGTCCTGCTGTATCACAGATTAATACGTCTACCCCTCTTGATTTAGATGCTTTTATAGCATCAAATATTACAGCTCCTGGGTCTGCACCTTCTTGATGTTTTATTATATCTACATTACATCTATTTGCCCATACTTCTAATTGGTCTATAGCAGCTGCTCTGAATGTATCTCCTGCAGCAAGTAATACTTTTTTACCTTCTGACTTATATCTATGAGCTAATTTACCTATTGTTGTAGTTTTTCCTACACCATTTACCCCTACCATTAATATTATAGTTGGACTGTGTGATGCATCTAACTTAGTATCATCTTTAGATAAAATATCTTCTATTATTAATTTTAATTCTTCTCTTACGTCTTGTGGATCTGTTATCTTCTTACGTCTTATAGCATCTTCTAATTTTTTGATTATATCCATAGTAGTATTAACGCCAACATCAGCAGTTATTAAAACTTCTTCTAAGTCTTCTAAAAGTTCTTCATCTACTTTTGTGTATGCTTTTAATACTTCATCTACTCTATCTGTTATACCTTGTTTAGCTTTTGTTAAACCTTGTTTTAATCTGTCAAACAGACTTACTTTTTTAGGCTTTTCTTCTATTGTTTCTGTTTCTTCAATTTCCTCTACAAACTCATCTTCTTGTTCTATATCTTCTTCTATTTCTTGAGATTGTTGAGCTTCTTCAGCTTCTTCTACTTCTTCAGATTCTTCTATTTCTTGAGCTAATTCTTCTTTTATTTCTTCAATTTCTTCATCTGAAGTTTCTAATTCTTTTTCTTCTGCGACAACATCTACAGCTTTTTCTTCATCTTGTGATTTTTCATTAATTATTTCTTCTTGTTTTTCATATTCTGTAGATATTTCGTCTTCATCTGCACTTTGAACTTCAATATCTTCTGCTTGTTCTTCAATTTCTTCTTTTAAATCATCAGAGTCATTTTGAGCTTCTTCTAATTCAGAATTATCATCTTCTTCAACTTGTATTTCTTCTACTGATTCTTCTTGTATTTCTTCTTTTTTCTTTTTCCCAAAACCAAAAAGTTTTTTAAACATACTATTTCCTCCATTTTATACTATATCTGTCATTTTATGTGCTTCATGAAGGTCTAAGCTAATTACTTTTGATATAGCTTTTTGCTCCATTGTAACACCATAAATATAATCGGCTGCTTCCATTGTACCTCTTCTATGTGTTACTGCTATAAACTGAGTATCTTCTGATAATTCTTTTAAATACTCTCCAAATCTAAATATATTGGCATCATCTAGTGGCGCCTCAATTTCATCTAAGATACAAAACGGCGTAGGTTTAGCTAATATTATTGCAAATAAGATACTTATAGCTGTTAATGCCTTTTCTCCACCTGATAGTAAGTTTAGATTTTTCATCTTTTTACCTGGTGGCTTAGCAGTTATTTGAATATCACTTTCAAGTATATTATCTTCGTCTAATATTGTAAGCTCTCCTTCTCCACCTCCAAATAGTCTTTTATATACGTATTTGAAGTTTTCGTTTACTTGAGTAAATTGTTCTTTAAATTGAACTTTCATATTCACTTCAAGCTCCTCTATGATTTTTTCTATTGCATTTATAGATTCTTCTAAATCTGTTTTTTGCTCGCTATAGAAATCATATCTCTCTTTAGTTTCTTTGTATTCATTTATAGAATCTATATTTATATTTCCAAGACTTGCAATTTCTCTTTTTATAGATTCAAGTATTTTTTTATTTATTTCAATAGAATCATCTCTAAATTCTAAAGCTTTTACATAGCTTAAGTCATAATCTTCAAATAATCTAGTTGTATAACTTTCTTTATTTGCCGATAATCTCTCCATTTTTGATTCTATTTTAAATTCACTTTGTCTAAGCTCCATGCTCTCTCTTTCAAAAGCCTTTAATTTTTTATTTAAATCATTTATATTTTCTTTAAATTTATTTTTAGCTTGTTGAGCATTATCCATCTCTTTATTTTTCTTTAAAAGTTCTTTATTTAAATTTTCGCTCTCTCTTTTTTGGATTTGAGCTTCATTGCCTAGACTTTCTATATCTTTTTGTAGATTTTCTATAGAATTTTTATTTTCGATAATTTTCTTATTAGTATCATCTACCTCTTCTTTAATTCTATTTATCTCAGCATCTGTAGATTTAAATATTTCGCTTTTTTGAACAAAATCTAATTTTAAACTTTCAATTTGCTTTTTATCTTTATCGAAATCTTCATTTTGAGACTCTTGCATTTTGCTAAGTTCTTCAATTTGCTTTTTATTTTCAATTTCTTTTAATTCTATTTGTTTTATATTTTGTTCTATATTTTCTATTTTATTAGATGTATAGTCTAAATTTGATTTTAGACCATTTTTTTCTTTTTGAAGCTTTTCAATATTTTGATTTAATGAGTCTATTTCATATTCCATTGATTTTAATTTAGTATTTTGTCTTACGATTTCTTTTTCTAAATTATTTATATCAATTTCATATTTTTCTATTTCTTTTTTAGTATTTGAAATAGATTCAATAACTCTTTGTTTATTTTCTAGATGTTTTTCATTTTCTATTTTTATACTTTGTATCTTTTCCTCAAAGTCATTTATAAGTCTTTTTCTAGATAATATGTTTGTAGTAGTTTTTAAACTTCCTCCTGTTAAAGACCCACCTGGATTTAATATATCTCCATCTAAAGTGACTACTTTAAATCTATGGTTAGTTTCATTTGCAAACTTTATACCTTCATCCATATTATCAATTACTATAGTTCTACCTAATATACTTTCAATTATATCTCTATATTTTTCATCAAAAGAAACTAAATCACTTGCTACTTTTATATATTTTGTCTTTGCATTTATAGTTTTTTCATCTATTCTCTTAGATTTTATAACATTCATAGGAAGAAAAGTTACTCTACCCATATTATTTTTCTTCAGATAATTTATTGCATTTTTCGCTGCATATTGATCTGTAGTTATAATATTTTGCATATAAGCTCCTAGGGCAGCTTCTATTGCCTTTTCATAAGCTTCTTCAGTAGTTATAACTTGTCCTAATGCTCCACATATACCGGATAAGTTTTTATTTTTTAATACTTCTTTAACACCTCTATTGAAGCCTTCATTGTGTTTTTCCATGTCTATGTATATTTGTAGTTTAGAAGAGTATTCTTTGTGAGAATAGTTGTTGTTTTGTATTTTTAAATCTATATCTTTATTTTTAAGTCTATAATTTTCTAAATTATTTTTTAAATTATTTAAAGATATAGTTTTATCTTTTAGATCTTTTCTAATCTCACTTATTTTTTCTTCTTTTTCTATATAAATAGATTTCTTTTCTTCTAATGAAGTATTTATATCTAAAATATTATTTTCTATTGCTTCATTTCTAGAATTTATATTTTCAATATTTGCACCTAACATAGATAAACTATTACTTAAATCTCTTTTTTCATTTAAATAAGTTATTATATTATCTTTTAAGTTCTCTAAATTTTTAGTTAAGTCATTTAATTTAGCTTCTTTTTGACTAGTCTTTTGTTCTATATCGTAAATATCTTTTTCTAATATAGATATAGCTTCTTTATCTACTTGTCTTTTACTTTGTAATGAAGCTAATTTTTCATTGTCTTGTTTTAACTTAAGTTCAAATTCTTCTAAAGTCTTATTATTATTTTCTATATTAACTTTTGAGTTAATTATTCTTTCATTTATAAGAGAGATGTGAGAATCATTTTGATTTATTACATCTTTTATAGAGTCTATGTATTCGCCAAGTTTTGATATATTTTGTTCTAGTTTTTCTATCTCCTCATTAGCTAGTTCTACATTTTTGTCCATTTTTTCTCTTAATTCTTCTTTTTCATTTAACTCTTTTGCAAGTATTGTCTTTTGCTTTGTTATTTCTGATAACTCTAAATCTATTTTTTTAATTTCTCTTATATAGTTATTTACTTCTAGTTTTTTTAGACTTTCTCTAAGTTCTAAATATTTAAGAGCCTTTTTTTGTTGAGTGAAAAGAGGTTTTATCCTATTTTCAATTTCTATATATATATCTTCTATTCTCTCTAAATTTTCTTTAGTATTTTTTAGATTTTTTTCAGCTTCAATTTTTTTATATCTGTATTTTGATATACCGCATGCTTCATCAAAGACTTTTCTTCTATTAGCTGGGTTATTGCTTAATATTTCATCTACTTTCCCCTGCTCTATAATAGAGTATCCATCTTTACCTATTCCTGTATCTAGTAGTAATTCCTTTATATCTTTTAATCTACAAGCTTTGTCATTTAAAAAGAATCCACTCTCTCCATTTCTATAGGCCCTTCTCTTTATAGTAACTTCACTAAAGTCGATATTTAACTTTTGATCGCTATTATCTATAGTTAAAGCTACTTCACAGTAATTCATAGGTTTTTTATCTACTGTACCAGCAAATATAACGTCTTCTAGCTTATCTCCTCTAAGACTTTTTATACTTTGCTCTCCTAAAACCCATCTAACTGCATCAGATATATTACTTTTTCCACTACCATTTGGTCCTACAATCGCTGTTATTCCTTCGTTAAAATTTATCTCTGTCTTTGTTGGAAAGGATTTAAATCCCTTTAATTCTAATCTCTTTAAATGCACTGTTTCATCTCCCTTCAAAACTAAAGGTTATATATCTCTAATAATTTAGCATAAACTTCATTCATATTTACACTAAAGCTGCCTTTTGATGATGATATTACTAACTCATCTATTTGTAAATCTGTAGGCATTGTTTTAAGGTTTATATTGTGTTTTTCTTTCATATATATTTTATTTGATTTTTTATTTCCTACTATTTTAGAAATATTTTTGTTATTTGTATTTACTATAAGCTCTTTTTCTATATTATTTTCTTTTACGATATAGTCTAAGTAGTCTTTTATCATCTCAGCTTCTGCTAACTCTCTAAATGCAGGATGGTATGGCCCTGCGACAACACCTTTTCCAAGTTGTATATCGTCAGTAGCTTGAAGACCAACTCTTATTACGTTTATATCGTTAATATAAAATAAAACTAATAATTTTTTAACTATATTTACACATTCTTCTAAAGAAAATGGAGTGTATTCTCCTCTTTCTAAAAGAGTTTCAAGCCCCGTATCTTTAACTACTAATGTAGGGTATATTCTTACACAATCAGGTTGTAATGATATAAACTTTCTCGCAGTTTCTATACATTTTTCTTCTGTGTCAGAAGGAAGTCCTACCATCATCTGTAGACCTAATTTTATATCGTGTTTTTTAATTAATTTTGCACTTTTTATTACTGATTCTATATCATGTCCCCTTACACTGTCTATAAGTACTTTAGCGTCCATAGATTGAACACCTAGCTCTATAATGCTTGCATCATATTTTTTAAGTCTTTCTAATATAGGGTCACTTATACAGTCAGGTCTTGTAGACATTCTTATTTCGTGGACTAACCCCTTATCTACATATTCTTTTGCAACTGATAATAATTCATTTTGACATTCTTCTTCGATTGCAGTAAAGCTTCCTCCGAAAAATGCTATCTCTACATTTGTATCTTTATCTATAGTTTCTAGACATTCTTCTATTATATTTCTAGCATCTTGTGCTGTAACTTCAGTACTTACTCCTGTTATTTTCTTTTGATTGCAAAATATACAATCATGAGGGCATCCTCTGTGTGGAACAAATATAGGTATTATTCTTTTTTTCATTTAAATAGACCACCTTACATTTTTTTGTCTAGTGCGCATTTTGCAGCAACTTGCTCTGCGTCTTTTTTACTTTTACCTTCTCCTACGCCTAATACTGTATCATTTATGCCGACTTCCATAACAAATCGTTTGTTGTGATCTGGTCCTTTTTCTTCGATTAATTTATACCAGATATTATTTTCGCCGTTGCTTTGAAGTACTTCTTGAAGGCAAGTTTTATAATCTCTAAATATTTTTCCTTTTATAGAGTCATTTATTATTTTATCCATATAAGTTAATATGAATTCTCTAGCTTTATCTAATCCACCATCTAAATAAATAGCTGCTATAACTGCCTCTAGAGCATCTGCAAGTATAGATATTCTCTCTCTACCACCTGTAGCTTCTTCTCCTTTACCTAAAAGCATATATTTACCTAGGTGTATATCTTTAGATACTTCACTTAAAGATTCTTCACAAACTATATTGGCTCTTATTTTTGTAAGCTCCCCTTCTGGAAGTTTTGTTTCTTTTTTGAATAAGTAATCACTTATTACTATACTTAAGACAGAGTCTCCTAAAAACTCTAATCTTTCATTAAAAGCATAGTTTTTATTTTCATTTGAATAAGAACTATGTGTTAAAGCTTCTAATATATATTCTTTATTTGTAAATTCATAATTTATATTTTCTTCAAATAACGATATGTTATTTAATATCCTTTTATTAATTTTCATTAAACATCCTCCAAATTAATTGTTTTGTTAGATCAATCTCAATATAATTAAAACATATTTACTTTAAAAAACCTATGAAGATTTAAACTTCATAGGCGCTTTTTAAACCAAACATTCATTGTTAAAAATTACAACTGTTATTCATTATCTTCTTCGTGTATTTCTACACCACAACCACAGCATCCACCTTCATCATCACAATCACCACACTCATCATCTTCAGATGATAATATAACTGCGTGACAACTTGGGCAAACAACATCTACTGAGTCGTCAAATAATAATTCTTCATCAATTTCTACGATTTCAGAACAATTTGGACACTCCATTTCTATGAAACTTAATTCTTCGTCGTCCTCTTCTTCTTCGTCATCGTATTCATCGTAGTCGTCTTCATCATCGTAGTCTTCATCTTCGTCATAAAGCCACTCTTCTAAATCTTCTACGTCTTGTTGTAATTCTTCTACTTCGTATTGTAATTCTTCTACTTGATCTTCTAAGTCTACTACTGAATATTCTAATTCTTCTACAGTATCGGCAAAACTTCCTAATATCTCTACTATTTTGCTAATCATTTTGCCTTCTTTACTCTTATCATCGATATCTAATCCTTCAGCTAAACCTTTTAAATATGCAACTTCTTCACCTAGTTTTTTCATGATAAACCTCTCCTTTTGCATTTTTTATATCTTGTAGAAAATCATTATTAAAATTTTTTAAAGTAGATTTTCATTAAGATAGATTTTTAACACGTTACCAAAAATCGTATGTATTATAATTTCTAAGGAATACAATTTAATTCCTTTAAAAAATTTTATTTTGTGCTTATTAAAGTAAGTAAATTGTATTTTTCTTATTTATTAAGCATTATTTATCTTTAGTATGTGTTATAAAAAAGCTCATATACCATTAATATTGGATATATAAGCTTTTTTTATGCTAAAATATTAAACTCTTGATAAATATTCTCCAGTTCTAGTATCTATTTTTATTTTATCTCCTTCATTTATGAATAAAGGTACTTGAACTACTGCTCCAGTTTCTACTGTAGCTGATTTAGTAACGTTACTTGCTGTATCACCTTTTATACCTGGTTCAGTTTCAGTTACTTCTAATTCTGCAAAGTTTGGTGCTTCTACTTGGAATGGTTGTCCTTGGTAGAATCTTATTGTAGCTGCTTCATTTTCTTTTAAGAATTTTATAGCATCTTCAACTTGCTCATAGTTTAGTGGTATTTGGTCGAAAGTTTCTTCGTCCATGAAGTAGTATAATTCACCATCATTGTATAAATATTGCATTTGTTTTGTTTCTATTATTGCTTTTGGGAATTTATCACTTGGGTTGAAAGCTTCTTCTCTTATAGCTCCTGTTTTTAAGTTTTTGTATTTAGTTCTTACGAAAGCTGCACCTTTACCTGGTTTAACGTGTTGGAAATCAACTACTAAACATGGTTGACCATCCTTTTCGAAAGTTACACCTTTTCTAAAATCTCCTGCTGTTACCATTGTTATTCCTCCATCTAAATAAATTTCTAATGTTTTATCAGTTTTATTATATATATGTTATTCAGATTGTCAAGTTTTTATATAAATTAACAATCTCATATACTATAATATCATAAATTATCTCGAGTAAACAAGGTTTTAACTGTCTTTAGTTTATTATATTTTGTTTCTATATTATAATTTTGACTTTCTATATAATATTTATTCAACGTTTACAATAAAATCTTTAGTCAAAATTCTTTCAAAACACATATTTCCTTAAAATTTACAATAAATAAAATCCTTCCCAAATTATATATATAAAAGGAAGGATTTTTTGTATTAATTATTTATTTTTTCTTTTTATAAAGTCGTCAATTTGCTTACTACTTCTTCTGCTATAACATGTATAGGCTTATTATTTGTATCTACTACTATATCTGCTATAGATTCATATCTATCTTTGCGTTTTTCCATTAAATCTTTTATATATTCAACATTCATATTCCCATTTAATAGGGGTCTTTCATTACTATATTTTACTCTTTCATATATAGTCTCTGGTGATGCTGTAAGTAGTACTATTTTTCCGTTTTTTTTCATTAATTCGACATTTTCATCTTTCATAGGCATTCCACCTCCACAAGAAATTATAATTCCCTGTCTAGTTTCTAATTCTCTCAATGCATTATTTTCACATCTTCTAAAATACTCTTCTCCTTTTCTTTGGAATATTTCATTTATAGTCATATCTTCTCTTTTAACTATAAACTCATCAGTTTCTAAGTCCTGCATTTCAAGTATATGGCTTAAATATTTTGCTATAGTAGATTTCCCAGATCCCATAAATCCAATCAACATTATATTATATGGAAATAAATTTTTAGCTTGATATTTTTTTGCATTCTTTACAACATATCTAAATATGTTCATAATTTCATCTTGATATTTATTATCTTTTAATTTTTTACATAGTGCTATTTCTTTTTTACCTTCATATTCTGGTTGTAGTATAGGCATACCTTTTTCTTTTTTGTATTCCATTATTTCATCTATACAATCCATTCTTTTTGACAAAATTTTTATAATTTCATCATCATACATACTTATTTTTGCTCTTACTTTGTCTATATTATCCATATATATACCCACCCTATCTAATTGTATTTTTACTAAATTATAGCAATATGTTAATAAATTTTCAACAAAACCTGCAATTTAAAAGTCTTTTTTTCAAATTTTCTTTATTTTTTAATTTTTAGTTTTTATAATAGAAATTTTATTTCATTTTTTAATATTTTTATATATTTTACTTTTCTTTTTTAATATC
>NZ_CABQXJ010000015.1:0-44374 GCF_902468165.1 uncultured Intestinibacter sp. | reverse complement strand
TATTTATGTATATAAAAAATATAGTTTTGTTGTTATACAAACAGATATTATATGAAAAAGTTTATAATATATAAATATAGTAAAAATACACGAGAGATTGATAAAAAAATAACTAAATATATTGATATAAATGCGTCAAAAGAAATGGCTCAAATAAACAAATTTAATATGGTTTACTAAGGGTTGATTTTAGTATATTAAATACAAAATATATTAAACAATCGATAAAAATAGGTAAACCATACATAAAAATATAGTTAACCCACAAAATTTCTTTAGGATAGAGAAATTTGTATTATTGTGCAAAAAAACATAAAAAAAACTCGAAATTAAAATAGATATTAAAAGTAAATAACAAAACAAAAAAGAACTTTATATAATAAATAATTTTTATATAAAGTTCTTTTTTGTTGTAGAAAACTATTAGATTTTTAAACTAAGATATAAACAGGAGTATGTACAAATAGTAGTTACCTAATATAAAGGAGTAATTATGATAAGGTACATAAATAGACATTTATAGATAGGGGACATTTTATATTCTAACAAATAGGGAGGGGAAAAATATGCTAGAGCAGTCTTATTATGAAAAGACAGATGAGATTATCGAACTTCATGGTGCAACAGCCAGTTCTTTAATTCCAGTTATGCAAGATGTGCAAGCTGAGTATCGTTATTTGCCAGGAGAATTACTTTCTTATATTGCAGACAAATTAGGCATACCACTAGCAAAGGCATATAGTGTTGCAACTTTTTACGAAAACTTTTCTTTTGATCCAAAAGGAAAATATGTTATCAAAGTATGTGATGGTACAGCATGTCACGTACGTAAATCAGTGCCAGTAAGAGAAGCATTGGAAAAACATTTAGGTTTAGGAAAAGGCAAACAAACTACTGATGACATGTTATTTACTATAGAAATAGTATCATGTTTAGGAGCTTGTGGTCTTGCACCAGTTATGACTATCAATGATAAAGTCCATCCAAAAATGAATCCAGATAAAGCTGTAGAAATAATAGATGAATTGAAGGAAGGAGAGTGCGAATAATGAGGATAGAAACAAGAGAACAATTACAAGCTATTCGTAAAGAAGCGAAAGCAAAAATTGACGCAACTCCTATACGTATATTAATTTGTGCAGGGACTGGTTGCATATCAGGTGGTTCACAATTTATATATGAAAAAATGAAAGAACTTGTTGGAGATAATGAAAATGTAGAAGTAAAATTTGAAGGTCATGTTTCACATCCAGAAGTTAAAAAAAGTGGATGTCATGGTTTCTGTGAAATGGGGCCATTAATGAGAATAGAACCTTTAAATATACTTTATGTAAAAGTCCAACTTGAAGATTGTGAAGAAATTTATAATGAAACAATTCTAAAGAGAAATGTAATCGATAGATTAGTATATAAACAAAACGGCAAATCTTATGTAAGCCAAGAATCTATACCTTTCTATGAAAAACAAACTCGTATAGTTCTTAAAAACTGCGGTCATATAGATGCAGAGCACATAGAAGAATATATAGCAATTGGCGGTTACAAAGGTTTAGAAAAAGTATTATTCGACATGACTAAAGAAGAAGGATTAGAAGAAATACTAAAATCTGGACTTAGAGGTCGTGGGGGTGCTGGTTTCCCAACAGGTAAGAAATGGGCAGAGGTTGCAAAACAACCAGTAACCGAGAGATATGTAGTATGTAATGGTGATGAAGGTGACCCAGGAGCATTCATGGACAGAAGTATCATGGAAGGTGACCCTCACAAAATGATAGAAGGTATGATGATAGGTGCTTACTTAGTAGGTGCTCAAAATGGATATATATATGTCCGTGCTGAATATCCATTAGCAGTTGAACGTTTAAGAATAGCTATAGCTCAAGCTGAGGAACGTGGACTACTTGGAGATAATATATTAGGAACTGATTTTAGTTTCAGATTACACATAAATAGAGGTGCAGGGGCTTTCGTTTGTGGTGAAGGTAGTGCATTAACAGCTTCTATAGAAGGTAATCGTGGTATGCCAAGGGTTAAACCACCTCGTTCTGCTGAAAAAGGTCTATTTGAAAGACCAACAGTATTAAACAACGTTGAAACATATGCAAACGTTCCAATGATAATAACAAACGGTTCTGATTGGTACAGAGGTTTTGGTACAGAAGGCAGTCCTGGTACGAAAGCGTTTGCATTAACAGGTAGTGTTAATAATACAGGATTAATAGAAGTTCCAATGGGAACTACACTAAGAGAAATAGTTTACGATATTGGTGGCGGTGTTAAAGATAATGTTCCATTCAAAGCTGTCCAAATAGGTGGACCATCAGGTGGATGTTTAGTTGAAAAACACTTAGACTTACCATTAGACTTTGACTCAGTTAAAAAACTGAATGCCATAATGGGTTCTGGTGGACTTGTAGTAATGGACGAAAACAGTTGTATGGTTGACGTTGCTCGTTTCTTCATGAGTTTCACACAAAGAGAATCATGTGGTAAATGTACTCCATGTCGTATAGGAACTAAGAGAATGCTTGAAATGTTAGATAAAATAACTGAAGGTAAAGGTACATTAGAAGATCTAGATAAACTAGAAGAAACTGCAAAAACAGTAAGAACTATGTCATTATGTGGTCTTGGTAAGAGTGCTCCACTTCCAGTTATAAGTACATTAGAATTATTTAGACACGAATATGAAGAACATATAGTTGATGGTAAATGTAGAGCTCATGTATGTTCTGCATTAAAAACTTTCAAAATTGATCCAGATAAATGTAAAGGTTGTACTAAATGTGCTAGAAACTGTCCAGTTGGTGCAATCACTGGTGAAAAGAAAGCACCTCATGTTATCGATACAACTAAATGTATTAAATGTGGAGCTTGTATGGAAGGTTGTAAATTCGACGCTATATATACTGAATAAAAAGATTGAATATAAAATTGCATAAAAATAAGATACAAAAAAATTAGATATAAAAATTAAAAATAACATTAAAAAATATAAAAATTAAAAATCGCTAAATAAAAATAATATGAAAAAACATTAATTTAATAGAGAATAATATGATGAATCAATTTAATCGAAATTTATCAATTAAGAATTAGACATAAATTTAAAATTAAAGGAGGAAATAATATGGTTAAGTTAACTATAGATGGAATCCAAGTTGAAGCTGAGAAAGGTACAAGTGTATTACATGCAGCTGAAAGCGTTGGAATTAAAATACCTACGCTTTGCTATATAAAAGATTTATTACCAGATGGTTCTTGTAGAATGTGTATGGTAGAAATAGAAAGCAGGGGTAGAACAAAAATGGAAACTGCTTGTACTGCACAAGTTTCTGAGGGACTTGTTGTAACTACAAACAGTGAAAAAGTAAGAAATGCAAGAAGGAATATTCTTGATATGTTACTTTCAAATCATAAAACTGACTGTTTCTCTTGTCCATCAAATGGAGATTGTAAACTTCAAGAATTATGTTTTGAATATGGAATAGAAAGAACTACTTATAGTGGTGAACAAACTGAATTACCAATAGACGACTCTAATAAATTTTTCACATATAATCCAAACCTTTGTATTTTATGTCATAGATGTGTAAACACTTGTCATAAAGTAGTAGGACGTGGGGCAATCGATACTATGGAAAGAGGATTTGATTCAGCAATCGGAACTCCATTCCATATAGATTGGGCAGATACTAATTGTGAATCATGTGGTAACTGCGTTCAAGCTTGCCCAACAGGCGCTCTTACTATGAAGAGAAGAAAAAATTATCGTAAATATCAAATAGATAAAAAAGTATTAACAACTTGTCCACACTGTGCAACAGGATGTCAATATTATCTATTAGTTAAAGATAATAGAATAGTAGATGTTGAAGGTGCAAATGGTGCATCAAATAAAGGTTTATTATGTGTAAAAGGTCGTTCAGCAAGTTTTGATTTTGTTCACTCAGGAGATAGAATAAAATATCCTTTAATTAAAAATAAAGAAACAGGAGAATTTGAAAGAGCTACTTGGGATGAAGCATTAGACTTAGTAGCAACAAAATTCTTAGATATAAAGAAAAATTATGGAACAGATGCGTTGGCTGGTTTTGCATGTTCTCGTTCAACAAATGAAGATATTTATATGATGCAAAAGCTAGTTCGTTGTGGATTTGGTAACAACAACGTAGACAACTGTGCTCGTGTCTGACATTCTCCATCTGTCGCAGGTCTTGCGATGACACTAGGCTCAGGAGCCATGACTAATACAATAGCAGATACAACAGGAGAATCAGATTTAATTATGTTAGTTGGATCAAATCCAGAAGAAGCACATCCAGTTATAGGTATGCAAATACGTCAAGCTGTTCAAAGAGGATGTAAACTTATAGTAGTTGACCCTCGTGATATAGATTTGGCTAAAAAAGCTGATGTGCATATAAAATTAAAACCTGGAACAAACGTTGCATTTGCTAATGGTATAATGCATGTAATCATAGAAGAAGGACTTCAAGATTCAGATTTTATAAATTCTCGTACTGAAGGTTACGAAGAGCTAAAAGAAATAGTTAAGGATTATACTCCAGAGAGAGTAGCTGAAATATGCAATATAGATCCTGATGATTTAAGAAAAGCAGCAATAATGTATGCTAAAGCTGACAAAGCACCAATTATGTACTGTTTAGGTGTTACAGAACATTCAACTGGTACAGAGGGTGTTATGTCAATGTCAAATATGGCTATGTTAGTTGGAAAATTAGGTAGAAAAGGTTGTGGTGTTAACCCAATACGTGGTCAAAACAACGTACAAGGTGCTTGTGATATGGGTGCTATGCCTACTGATTTCCCTGGATACCAAAAAGTTAATAATCCAGAAGTACTAGCTAAATTTGAAAAAGCATGGGGCGTTAAATTAAATCCAAACCCAGGAATAAAAGCAACAGAAGTATTTCCAGCTGCTATAAAAGGTGATATAAAAGGTTTATATATCTTTGGTGAAGATCCAGTCGTAACTGATGCAGATACAAATCATATTATTAAAGCGTTAGAAAGTTTAGATTTCTTAGTAATGAGCGAATTGTTTATGACTGAAACAGCACAATATGCTGATGTTATATTACCAGGTGTAAGTTATGCTGAAAAAGAGGGAACATTCTCAAATACAGAAAGACGTGTCCAAAGAGTACGTAAAGCTGTACAATTAGAAGGCGAAATGAGATTAGATACAGACATATTTATAGATTTATTAAATAGAATGGGATATCCTCAACCTCATTTAACTTCTGCAGAAATAATGGATGAAGTAGCTTCATTAACTCCAAGTTTTGCTGGTATAAGCCATAAGAGACTTGATGAAGTTGGAAGTTTACAATGGCCATGTCCAAGCAAAGATCATCCAGGAACACCTATACTACATGTAGGTAAATTTGCAAGAGGATTAGGATATTTCTACCCAGCTGAATATGTTCCATCTGCTGAATTGCCAGATGATGAGTACCCATATATTCTTATGACTGGTCGTATATTATATCACTATACTACTAGAGCGATGACTGGTAGAACTCCAGAATTAATGGAAATAGCGGGTAAATCATTTATAGAAATGAATATAAAAGATGCCGATGCTCTAGGAATTAAAGATGGTGACAAAGTAAAAGTAGCATCAAGACGTGGTGAAATACAAACTACAGCTGTCGTTGGAACTAAAGTATCTCCAGGCGAAACTTGGATGCCATTCCACTTCCCAGATGGAAATGCTAACTGGTTAACAAATGCAGCTCTTGATAAATTTGCAAAAGCACCAGAATATAAAGTATGTGCTATAAAAATTGCAAAAGCATAAAGGCTGACTCAGTATAAAGTATGTTATAGATATAAAATAACGTATCCTTAAACATTAGTTTATTACATTAGAAAGTTGATGTAAATAGAAGGCACTCGATTAGAGATTTATATAAATTAAATTATTGCAGAAAGTATCACAGAAGATACTGTGATACTTTCCTAAAGATATAATTTGAGTTTTTATATGAATAAGGGGGAAATAAGATGGTACGTTTAACTATAGATGGAAAAGTCGTAGAAGCTAAAAAGGGAACATCTATTTTACATGCCGCAGAATCTGTTGGCATTAAAATACCTACTTTATGCTATATAGAGGATTTACTACCAGACGGTTCTTGTAGAATGTGTATGGTAGAAATCGAAAACAGAGGAAGAACAAAAATGGAGACTGCTTGTACTGCACAAGTTGGCGAAGGACTTGTTGTAACTACAAACAGTGAAAAAGTAAGAAATGCAAGAAAAAATGTTTTAGATATGCTTTTATCTAACCATAAAACAGATTGTTTCTCTTGTAGAGCTAATGGGGATTGTAAATTCCAAGATTTATGTTATGAATATGGCGTATCAACAACAACTTATAAAGGGGAGCAAACTGAATTACCTATAGATGATAGTAATCCATTCTTCACATATAATCCAAATCTTTGCATTTTATGTCATAGATGTGTAAATACTTGTCACAAAATAGTAGGACGTGGGGCAATAGACACTATGGAAAGAGGTTTTGATTCAGTAATAGGAACTCCTTTCAATATACCTTGGAAAGAAACTATCTGTGAATCATGCGGTAACTGTGTTCAAGCTTGTCCAACAGGTGCCCTTACAATGAAGAGAAGAACAGAATATCGTCCATATCAAGTAGACAAAAAAGTATTAACAACTTGTCCACACTGTGCAACAGGATGCCAATACTACTTAGTTGTTAGAGATAATAAAGTAGTAGATGTTGAAGCGGCAAATGGAGCATCAAACAAAGGTTTATTATGTGTAAAAGGACGTTCAGGATGTTTTGACTTTGTTCATTCTCCAGATAGAATAAAATATCCTTTAATTAAAAACCATGAAACAGGAGAATTTGAAAGAGCTACTTGGGATGAAGCATTAGACTTAGTAGCATCAAAATTCTTAGAAATAAAAAGAAAATACGGTTCTGACGCATTAGCAGGATTTGCTTGCTCACGTTCACCAAATGAAGACTGCTACATGATGCAAAAATTAGTACGTTGTGCATTCGGAACAAATAACGTAGATAACTGTGCTCGTGTTTGTCACTCTGCATCAGTTGCTGGTTTAGCTATGACTTTAGGTTCAGGAGCTATGACTAACCCAATCGAAGACATAACTAAAAATCCAGACCTTATAATGTTAGTTGGATCAAATCCAGAAGAAGCACATCCAGTTGTAGGTATGCAAATACGTCAAGCTGTTCAAAGAGGATGCAAACTTATAGTAGTTGACCCTCGTGATATAGACTTAGCTAAAAAAGCTGATATACATTTAAAATTAAGACCAGGTACAAACGTAGCATTTGCTAATGGTATAATGCACGTAATTATAGAAGAAGGCCTTCAAGATATGGACTTCATAAATGAACGTACTGAAGGTTATGAAAAAATAAAAGAAATAGTAAAAGACTATACTCCAGAAAAAGTTGCAAAAATATGTCATATAGATCCTGACGATTTAAGAAAAGCAGCAATAATGTATGCTAAAGCAGACATGGCTCCAATAATCTATTGTCTAGGAGTTACAGAACATTCAACTGGTACAGAAGGTGTTATGTCAATGTCAAATATGGCATTATTAGTTGGTAAACTTGGTAGACCTGGTTGTGGAGTTAACCCTCTTCGTGGACAAAACAACGTACAAGGTGCTTGTGATATGGGAGCTTTACCAGGAGACTTCCCAGGATACCAAAAAGTTGCCAATCCTGAAGTATTAGCTAAATTTGAAAAAGCTTGGGGAACTAAATTAAATCCTAACCCAGGAACTCATGCAACAGACATATTCCCTGCTGCTATAAGAGGAGAAGTAAAAGGTCTTTATATATTTGGTGAAGACCCTGTCGTAACTGACCCAGATACTCATCACGTTATAAAAGCATTAGAAAGCTTAGACTTCTTTGTAATGAATGAGTTATTTATGACTGAAACTGCACAATATGCAGATGTTATATTACCAGGTGTAAGTTATGCTGAAAAAGAAGGTACATTCTCTAATACAGAAAGACGTGTTCAAAGAGTACGTAAAGCTGTAGAATTAGACGGTGAAATGAGATTAGATACTGATATATTCACAGATATAATGAATAGAATGGGATATCCTCAACCACGCTTAACTTCAGCAGAAATAATGGATGAAATAGCATCAGTAACTCCAAGTTTTGCTGGTATAAGCCACGAAAGACTTGATAAAGAAGGTGGAATTCAATGGCCATGTACTTCTAAAGATCATCCAGGAACTCCAATAATGCACGTTGGTAAATTTACAAGAGGATTAGGTTGGTTCTATCCAGCTGAATATGTTCCATCTGCAGAATTACCAGATGATGAATACCCAACTATATTAATGACAGGACGTATATTATATCATTACACTACAAGAGCGATGACTGGTAGAACTCCTGGATTAATGGAGATAGCAGGCAAGTCATTTATAGAAATGAATATTGAAGATGCAGAAAAAATAGGAGTTAAAGATGGAGATAGAGTAAAAGTTTCTTCAAGACGTGGGGAAATAGAAACAACTGCTCGTGTAGGAACAAAAGTATCTCCAGGTGAAACTTGGATGCCATTCCACTTCCCAGATGGAAATGCAAACTGGTTAACAAATGCAGCACTTGATAAATATGCAAGAATACCAGAATATAAAGTTTGTGCTGTTAAAGTTGAAAAAGCATAAAGCTAGAATATAGTTGATTTTAGAAAAATTTATAAATATTAGAACAGAATATATATAAATAGGTGCCAGAACCTATATGATTAAATATAGGTTCTGGCTATTTCAATATATATGTATTTATAAGTATTATAAATTTCAAAATAAGGATTTTCTAATACTGAAAAAATACATTAGTTATGCTAGAATTAATTTAAAGTATCAAATAGATAGGGGTGATAGTTTTGGATATAGGGGCGCTAATTCTTATGGGTGGAAAGAATAGTAGAATGAACGGTAATGTAAAAGGCCTTCTAAAACTAAACAATATGACATTTCTAGAAAAAATCAAAGAAACTTTAGATGACTTTTCTAGCATATATTTATCTATAAATGACAAATTTTCAAAGAATCAAAAACAAGAATTCGAAAAAATGGGATTCAAATTAATAGAAGATATTTATAAAGAAATTGGACCATTGGGAGGTATATATTCATCTTTATTAAATTGTAAAGAGGAATATCTCTTTATAACAGCATGTGATATGCCTTTTATTACAAAGAAAAATATAAAAGAGTTATGTGACAATATCAATAAAGATATAGATATAGCAGTTTTTTGTGATAAAGATGAAAGACTATATCCACTATGTGCTATATACTCTAAGAAAGTAATTCCAATTATAGAAGAAATGATAAAGCAGAAAAATTATAAGTTGAGCTATTTAATAGATAAGAGTAACTTTGTCAAAATAAATATAGAAGATACTGATATAGAATTAGAGACATTAAGTAATATAAATACACCACAGGAATATGATTCATTAAAAAATAAAATTTAATATTCTCCGAGCAAAAGTATCTAAGGGAAAACTATGATACTGAGCCAAGTAATTTAAAAATTACTTCAGGTTATGATGGAAACGTTGTAGCCATCCGTTATTTGAGAAGGGGAAACTATCAAAGGTAGCGTAATACCTTTATTAGCTATATTTTCTATTTTCAAATTAATAGATTATATAGCAATTTTTTTTAGGGAGGAAACATGATATGGTAGGGATAGAACTTGAATTAGCGATAGAGTTAATTTGTGATTCCGTTAAAAGTATAAACGATATAGAAGAAGTTAGTATAGAGAAAGCTAGGGGGAGAATTATAGGTGAAGATATAATTGCTCCAATTAATCAACCTCCATTTGATCGTTCTCCATTAGATGGTTATGCCTTGAATTCAGAAGATATTACAGGTGCAAGTAAAAAAAATCCTATAAAATTAAAAGTTATAGATGAGATTTGTGCCGGGGGATATACTCATAAAGAAGTAGGTAAAAATGAAACAATTAGAATAATGACAGGTGCAAAAATTCCAAAGGGATGTGATTGTGTCATAAGGCAGGAATCTACTGATTATGGAATGGAAATAGTAGAAATTTATCAAGAAGTAAAGCATCATCAAAATTATTGTTTTGAAGGTGAAGATATTACAAAGGGCAGTAAATTAATAAACTTAGGAGAAAAATTAAGTTATATACATATAGGAATAATAGCATCTATGGGATATGAAAAAGTTAAAGTCATCAGACGACCAAAAGTAGCTTTAATAAGTACTGGGGATGAAGTTATTTGCGGTGGAAAACCTCTTACAGAAGGGAAAATATATGATAGTAATAGAAGAATGATAGCATCTAGATTAGAGGAACTAGGATGTGAAGTTGTTGTTGCAGAAGTAATGGGAGATGATGAAAATTTAATTGCAAATGAAATTAAAGAAATTATCAAAAATGTAGATGTAGTTTTCACTACGGGTGGAGTTTCAGTTGGAAAAAAAGATATTATGCATCAAGTAATAAAAATATTAGATGCAAAAAGAGTATTTTGGAGAGTAAACATGAAACCAGGAACACCAGCTATATATGTACTTTATGAAAATAAGCCATTACTATGTTTATCTGGAAATCCATTTGCTGCAATAGCCACATTTGAACTTATGGGCAAACAACTATTATATAAGTTGGGACAAGACCCAGATTTAAAAGAAGTAAGAAAAGAAGCTGTATTACAAGATGAGTTTTTAAAAGAAAGCAGAGGAAGAAGATTAATAAGGGCGACTTATGATGAAGGAAAGGTATATCTTCCAAAAGGAGGACATTCATCAGGAATGCTTGGTTCAATGATAGGATGTAATTGCTTGATAGATATAAAACCAGGCACACCTAAATTAGATAAAGGAGAAAAGGTACAAGTTGTACTTTTATAAATCCAATAGGAGAATTTTTTAAGTATATGACAAAAAGAAATAAGTTAAAACAGCAAGTGATTATTGCAATATGTGGGGTTAAGAATTCGGGAAAAACTACATTAATAACAAAATTAATACAAAAGTTTAATAGTTTGGGATATAATGTAGCTACAATAAAACATGATGGTCATGATTTTAATGCGGATATAGAAGGGACTGATTCTTACAAACATAAACAAGCTGGTGCATATGGAACAGCTGTCTTTTCAAGAAATAAGTTTTTAGTAGTTAAGGAACAAAAAGAAACTAACGAACAAGAATTGATAGATTTATTTCCAGAGGCAGATATAATATTTTTAGAAGGATTTAAAAAATCTACTTATCCAAAGATAGAGATAATAAGAAATAATAATTCATATGAATCTGTCTGTAATAAAGAGAATTTAATTGCAATTGCATCAGATATAAACGTTGAAAATAATATAAAAAATTTAGATATAGATAAACCAATAATTAATTTAAATAATATAGAAGAGATTGTTGAAAAAATAATTCAGTATATTGAAGTGAAATAGGAGATGATTTTATGAAATGTGTTAAGACTCAAGACGCGGTAGGGCATGTTCTTTGCCACGATATAACTCAAATTATAAAGGATGTAAAAAAAGGTACAGCTTTTAGAAAAGGACATATAGTAACAGAAGAGGACATTCCTGTTTTACTATCATTAGGAAAAGATAATCTATATATATGGGAAAAGAAAGAAGGTATACTTCACGAAAATGAGGCGGCTGAATATTTAAGAGATATATGTATAAATGAAAATATGAGCCAATCAGAAGTAAAAGAAGGAAAAATAGAAATAATAGCAGAAATAGATGGACTTTTAAAAATCAATGTAGAAAGTTTAAGGGCAGTAAATAGTTTGGGAGAGATGATGATAGCAACTCGACACACAAATACTACTGTTAAAAAAGGTGATAAACTTGCAGGAACAAGAATAATACCACTTCTAATAGAACAAGAGAAGATGGAAAAAGCGAAAGAAGTTGCAGGAAACTCACCAATATTATCATTAATGCCGTTTAAAAAGAAAAAAGTAGGTATAGTTACAACAGGAAATGAAGTTTTTTATGGAAGAATAAAAGATACTTTTGGACCAGTAGTAGCTGAAAAAGTTAAAGAATTTGAGGCAGAGGTAATCGGTCAAACAATCGTAAATGATGACATGGAAAAAATAGCGAAAGCAACAGAATCATTCATAGAGCAAGGTGCAGATATGGTATTATGCACAGGAGGTATGAGTGTAGATCCTGATGATAAGACACCAGGAGCAATAAAAAGCACAGGAGCGAGAATAGTTTCTTATGGAGCTCCAGTACTTCCAGGAGCAATGATGTTACTTGCTTATTATAAAAAAGATGAAAAAGAAATTCCAATCGTAGGATTACCAGGATGTGTAATGTATTCTAAAAGAACAGTATTTGACTTAGTTTTACCAAGACTTATGGCTGATGATATGGTTACAAGCGACGATTTAGCTGGATTAGGATTAGGTGGATTATGCTTAAGTTGTGATATATGCACATTCCCTAACTGTGGATTTGGAAAGGGAGTATAAGATGGCAGAAAAATTAAATCACTTTGATCAACATGGAAATGCAGTTATGGTAGATGTTACAGATAAAAATGTAACAGAAAGAGAAGCTATAGCAACAGGAAAAATATTTGTATGTGATGAAACATATGAAAGAATTATAAATGGAAATATGGCAAAAGGAGATGTCCTTGCAGTTGCTAGAGTGGCTGGAATTATGGCGACTAAAAAAACATCAGAACTAATACCAATGTGTCATCCATTAATGTTAACAAAGGCAAAAGTAGACTTTGAATTTAATGAAGAAGAAAAAAGTATAAGTGCTACATGTCTTGTGAAATTAAGTGGGAAAACAGGGGTAGAAATGGAAGCTCTTACAGGTGTAAATGTTGCACTTTTAACTATTTATGATATGTGTAAAGCTATTGATAAAGGAATGGTTATTTCAGATGTGCATTTAGTAAAAAAATCTGGTGGAAAGAGCGGAGATTTTTACTTTAATGAATAAAAATAGTTACATAAACCAAGAGAAAAATTTACATAATAATATACCTGAAAGTGGGAATGAAATATGTTAGATAAATTAAATAGAAAGATTGATTATCTTAGAATATCTGTAATAGATAGATGTAATTTAAGATGCGTTTACTGTATGCCAGAAGAAGGTTTAGAGAGCATCCCACATGAAGAAATTCTTACTTATGAAGAAATTTTAAGAATTTGTGAAACTGTATCACAATTAGGAATTAAAAAAATTAAAATAACAGGTGGAGAACCTTTAGTCAGAAAAGATATTGTAAATTTAATTAGAGATATAAAAAATCTAGATAAAATAGAGCAAGTAACTTTGACTACTAATGGAATACTGCTTTACGATATGTTGGATGATTTATATGATGCTGGAATTGATGCAATTAATATAAGTTTAGATACTTTGAAAGAAGATAACTTTAAACAAATTACTAGAAGAGATGGGCTTGAAAAAGTACTCATGGCTATAGATAAAGCATATAATTTAGGTATTCGAGTTAAGATAAATTGTCTAGCAATTAGAGATTTTAATATAAATGAACTTGCTGATATCGCAAATTTTGCAAAAGATAGAGAAATCGATGTTAGATTCATAGAATTGATGCCGATTGGATTTGGGAAAAAATATACTCAAATAGACAATGATGAAATACTTTCAATTTTAGAAAGTAATTTTGGAACATTTGAACCAGTAACTGAAAAGAGAGGAAATGGTCCAGCTAAATATTATAAAAATAAAGATATGAAAGGATGTATAGGTTTTATCAGTGCTATAAGTCATGAGTTTTGTGAATCATGCAATAGAATAAGACTTACATCTAATGGATTTTTAAAATTATGTCTTCATTACAATAAAGGAATTGATTTAAAAGCGCCTATAAGAAGTGGAATAAGTGATGAAGATTTAAAAGTATTAATTCATGATACTATATGGAATAAACCATTAAGCCATAAGTTTGGACATACTAACGGAGAAAAAGATATCGAAGTTAAAAATATGGTTCAAATAGGCGGATAGATATTTAAATAATTAAAAATTTGGATAAAAATTAAGGAGAGATTGGCAATGGGAAGAATCGTAAATGTATGTATAAGTGAAAAAAAAGGAACTCAAAAACATCCAATAGACGAAGGGGAATTTATAGTTGAATTTGGACTAAAAGGTGATGCACATGCTGGAAAATGGCATAGACAAGTTAGTTTACTTTCATTTGAAAAAGTAGAAGAATTTAATGCTAGAGGAGCAGGTGTCAAACCAGGTGCTTTCGGAGAAAATTTATTGGTTGAAGGTTGGGACTTAAAAACAATACCAGTAGGAACTAAGTTTAGATGTAATGATGTTTTATTAGAAATAACTCAAATCGGAAAAGAATGTCACCATGGATGTGAAATATTCCAAAAGATGGGCGACTGTATCATGCCTAGAAATGGGATATTTGCAAGAGTATTAGAAGGTGGAAAAATTAAGCCAGGAGATCAAATAGAAATAGTAGAATAGAAGGTGGATAATATGTATAGAGTTGGAATTATAACTGCAAGTGATAAAGGTTCGCGTGGGGAAAGAGTAGACGAAAGTGGCGCTAAAATAAAAGAAATCGTTGGAGAATTCGGATATGAAGTTAAATTCTACAGAGTACTTCCAGATGACAAAGAAGTTTTAGCAGAAGAGATGAAAAATTTATGCGATAACAACGAAGTAGACTTAATTCTTACGACAGGGGGAACAGGATTTTCAAAAAGAGATAACACTCCAGAAGCTACACTATTAATAGCTGAAAAATTGGTGCCAGGAATATCAGAAGCTATAAGAGCTTATAGCATGCAATTTACTAAAAAAGCAATGCTTAGTAGAGCAGTTTCAGTAATAAGAAAATCTACATTAATTATAAATATGCCGGGAAGTCCTAAAGCCGTAAAAGAATGTATGGAATGTTTAATGCCAGCTCTTGAACATGGATTAGATATATTAACTGGTGAGGCTAGCGAATGTGCTAGAAAATAGATGTAATTATTTGAACAGGGGTCCAATATAAATACAGGGTTATATTGGACCTAATTATGGGTTTCAAATCTTTATAAAAATAAAGGGTTTGACGAATATAGAGTTATTTATGTTGATGATAAAATATACAGGCTTGTATTAAATACTTTCCTAAATATAATCCCATAACTGTATGATATTATTTTACATTGAAAATTGCGGTTGTTATAACAACTAAAAAATTGAATTATATTTAAAATATGATAATTTATAGTTATTAAATTTTAGATATATAAAACAAAAAAGTATGCCATTTATATGTATAGATGGCATACTTTTTTGCTTTATAATGGCGGGAAAGGGTGGGAATCGAACCCACCTAAGAGGCTCCTAACCCCTCGTACTAGTTTTGAAGACTAGAGAGAACACCAGAACTCATCCTCCCCCAAGATATATTTTATTGTGATAGTTATATCACTATTTAATAATAACAAGTTATAATTTAAATTTCAACTTTATTTCCATAAAATGTAATAAAATGTGTGGAATTAAGTATTATTATGTAAAATAAGCTATAATTATTATATGAAAAAAGAATATAACTACAGGGGGGATTGGCTTGAATAAGGGGAAGATTTTATCAAAATTGCCTTCAGTTGACAAAGTGCTGTCAAATTATAAAATAGAAGATTTATTAAATAATTATCCGAGACAATTAGTATTAGAATCGATAAGAGAAATAATTGAATTAAAGAGAAAAGAAATTATAAATTTAGATGAAGATAGTTTAAGTTTATTTGATATAAAGGAAGAAACTTTAGTTGATGATATAATCAATTCTACAAAAAATAAATTCCAATTATCTATTAAGAGGGTTATAAATGGAACGGGTATAGTTATACATACTAACCTAGGTCGTTCTAAATTAAGCCCAAAAGTAAAAGAAGAGTTAATTCAAATTGGTTTTGGATATTCAAATTTAGAATACAACTTGTCAAAAGGGAAAAGAGGCTCTAGGTATGACCATCTAGTCGATATAATAAAACAATTAACTGGGGCAGAAGACGTATTAATTGTAAATAATAATGCAGCGGCAGTATTATTAGTTTTAAATACAATGGCAAAGGACGGCGAAGTAGTTGTTTCACGAGGTGAACTTGTTGAAGTTGGAGGCAGTTTTAGAATTTCAAGCATAATGGAAATTGGTAGTGGGAGATTAGTTGAGGTCGGCTCAACTAATAAAACTCATATACAAGATTATAAAGATGCCATAAGTGAAAATACGAAGGCGATAATGAAGGTACATACTAGCAATTATCGTATTTTAGGATTTACTGAATCTGTTGAGATAGATGAATTAAAAAGACAAGAAGAGTTTAAAGATATACCGATTATTGAAGATTTAGGAAGTGGAGTATTTATCGATTTATCTAAATATGGGTTATCATATGAACCTACTGTAATAGATTCTATAAAAAAGGGTGCAGATGTAGTTACATTTAGTGGAGACAAAATGCTAGGCGGACCACAGGCTGGAATTATAGTTGGGAAGAAAAAATATATAGAAAAAATGAAAAAGAATCAATTAACAAGAGCGCTTCGAGTAGATAAAATGACAATAGCAGCTTTAGAAGCTACATTGAGAATATATTTAGATGAAGAAGATGCAATAAAAAGTATACCGACATTGAGGATGATAACTTATAGCATAGAAGAACTAGAAATAAAAGCGACGATACTTTTAAGTAAAATAATAGATTTGAATATAGATGCAGAAGTTGAAAAAGAAAAAGGGATATCTCAAGTTGGAGGTGGTTCCATGCCACTAGAAAGATTAGATACATATGTCATAACAATAAAGCCGAATAAATTTAGTGTATCTTATCTTGAAAAGAGACTTAGAAATAGTGAGTCTCATATAATTGGAAGAATAAACGAAGATAAATATATCTTAGATGTTAGAACGATAGAAAAAGATGAATTTGATTTTATAATAAAAGAATTAAAAGATATTTTTAACTAATAGCTTAGGGGGATATTCTTGATATGAAGAATGTAATTTTGGGAACAGCAGGACATATAGATCACGGAAAAACAACATTAATAAAAGCTTTAACAGGTAGAGAGACAGATAATTTAAAAGAAGAAAAGCAAAGGGGAATATCTATCAATTTAGGATTTACATACTTTGATTTGCCGAGCAAAAAAAGAGTCGGAATAGTAGATGTGCCTGGTCATGAAAAATTTATAAAAAATATGTTGGCAGGTGCATGTGGAATAGATATAGTTTTGCTTGTAGTGGCTGCTGACGAAGGAGTAATGCCTCAAACTGTTGAACATCTAGATATCTTAAACTACTTAGGTGTAAAAAAAGGAATAATAGTTTTGACTAAATGCGATTTAGTAGATGAAGATTTTATCTCTTTAGTAAAAGATGAAGTCAAAGAAAAGACAAAGGGTTTATTTATAGAAAATGCACCGATTGTAGAAGTTGATTCAGTATCAGGAAGAGGATTAGAAGAATTAGTCAAAAAAATTGATGAAATTAGTGAAGATATAGAAGAAAAGAAAATTGATGCACCAGCAAGAATGAGTATAGATAGGGTATTTTCATTAAAAGGTTTCGGAACAATTGTAACAGGAACTTTAATCGAAGGAAAAATATCTATTGATGATGAGATGACGATATATCCTAGTGAAAAAAAGGTAAAGGTAAGAAATTTACAAGTACATGGTTGTGATGTTAAAACTGCATATGCAGGACAAAGAACAGCAATAAATTTATCTAATATAAAAGTTAGTGAAATTCAAAGAGGAGATGTAATTGCTGAGACTGGTTCTGTTGAAGAATCTATGATGATAGATGTAAATATATCATTAGTTGAACATTGCAAAAAGAGTTTAAAACATTGGGATAGAATAAGAGTATTCCATGGTACAAAACAAATATTATGCAGAATTGTTCCATTAAATGAAGATGAAATACCTTATGGAGAAAGTGGATATGCCCAGCTAAGATTAGAAGAAAAAATAGTAGCTAAGAAAGTTGATAGATTTATAATTAGATCTTATTCACCGATGGATACGATTGGTGGAGGTATAATTATTGATACAGCACCCAAAAAACATAAGATATATGACGAAAGTGTTATTGAAACATTAAAAATAAAAGAAAAAGGCGAGCTAAAAGACATAATAGAAGAATATCTAAAATTAAATTTATCAAACTATATTACATTAAAAGATTTAATTAGCTATACTGGAGATAAAGAAGAATATGTTAAAGAGGGGCTTGATGTTTTAATAAAAGAAAATAAAGTAATACCCGTAAATAAATATTATCTACATATAAGTCATTATAATAAACTTAAAGATAAGACGATGGATATTTTAAATAAGTATCATAAACAGTATAGACTTAGAAAGGGAATTTTGAAGGAAGAACTTAGGTCTAGGGTTGATAGTAAACTTAAAGTAAAAGATATGGACATCATCTTAAATAAAATGGCTGAAGATAAACAGATAAAAGTAAGGGACAACTTAGTTTCAAATTATGAATTTGAAGTTGTATTTAATCAAAAACAATTATCCATAAAGAAAGAAATTGAAAATATAACTAGAAAAAATAAACTAAGCTGTTTAGTTACAAAAGATGAAATATGTAATAAAAATAAGTTTTATGAAGAAGTTTTGGAAGCATTAATAGGCGATACAATTCAGAAACTAGACGATACATACTATGTTGATAAAGATATATATGAAAATATGAAAAATGAGTTGATAAACTATCTGAAACAAAATAATCAAATAACAGTAGCTCAATTTAGGGATATTACAAATTCAAATAGAAAAACATCAATAGCTATACTAGAACATTTCGATAGAAATAGAATAACAAAAAGAATAGACGATAAAAGAGTTTTATATTAATAAACTTTATCATGAAAAGAGGTTGTGCTTATGAGTAAAAAAGATATAGTTTTTTGTAAAGGTGGAGGGTGTACTGCTAAATTAGGGCCAGGAATTTTAAGTCGTGTTTTAGAAAGAATACCGAAAAAATATGATGAAAATTTACTGATAGGATTTGAAAGTAGTGATGATGCATCTGTATATAAATTAACGGATGATATTGCAATGGTTCAAACTTTAGATTTCTTTCCGCCTATGGTAGACGACCCATATACGTTTGGGAAAATAGCCGCAGCAAATGCATTAAGTGATATATATGCTATGGGTGGTGAAGTTAAAACGGCTTTAAATATAGTTTGTTTTCCAGAACAGATGGATTTAAATATATTGGGTGATATAATTCAAGGTGGTAGTGAAAAAGTAGAAGAAGCTGGAGGAGTTTTATCTGGCGGACATTCTATAATGGACCAAGATGTAAAATACGGCTTATCTGTAACAGGAATTATAAATCCAAATAAAATATATCAAAATAATGGGTGCAAAGTAGGAGATAAATTAATTCTAACTAAACCTTTAGGTGTTGGAATAATTTCAACAGCAAACAGAGTTGGTGAAGCTAGCAAGGAAGCTATGGATAAGGCTATAGAATCTATGTGCACATTAAATAAATATGCAGCAGAGATTATTAAAAAATATGATGTGCATGCATGCACAGATGTTACAGGATTTAGTCTTTTAGGACATTTAAACGAAATGGTTGCAGGAGATTGTTCAGCAATTATAGATAGCACAAAAGTACCATATATCAAAGAAGCTAGACAGTATGCAGATGAGTTTTTACTAACTGCAGCAGCACAAAGAAATCGAAACTTCCTTCAAGATAAAGTTTTATTTAATATATATGATTTTGCAATGGAAGAGATATTATTTGACCCACAAACATCAGGAGGGTTATTAATAGCTGTAAATCCTGAAGATGTAGAGGAAATAATGAAAGAATTAGAAACTTTAAGCTTACCATGTGGTGTTATTGGAGAAGTTGTAAATCAAAAACAACATAAAATAATAGTAGAGTAGATAATAAATTAAAATATATACAATGTAATTTTAGGAGGAATAACAATGAAAGAAATAAAAGTTGATGCAATGGGTGATCAATGCCCAATTCCAGTTATAAAAACAAAAAAGGCATTAGGTGAAATAAAAGAGACTACTTTAGTAGAAGTGCATGTAGATAATGAAATAGCAGTTCAAAATTTAAGTAAGATGGCAAAACAAAAAAATCTAGAATATACATGCGAAAAAATAGAGGACCAACATTACATAATTAAAATAAAAGCAGAGCTACAAAATAGCGAAACTGAACAAACAAAGGTTGAAGAAGAAACAAAAGAAGTTTGCTATCCAGATAAAAAGACTAATACAGTTGTAGTATTGAGTAGCAATAAGATGGGAGAAGGAAGCGAAGAATTAGGTCAAATTTTGATGAAAGGATTTATATATGCTTTAACTGAATTAGATGAGCTTCCAAGTACAATATTACTTTATAATTCAGGAGTTAAATTATCGACAGAAGGCTCTAACTCTATAAATGATTTAAAAACATTGCAAGCACAAGGTGTAGAAATATTAAGCTGTGGAACTTGCTTAAACTACTATGAATTAACAGAAAAACTAGAAGTAGGTGAAGTGACAAATATGTACTTTATACTAGAAAAAATGTCACAAGCCGACAAAATAATAAGACCATAATAGTTTTGTATAAAGTTGAATTAAATATAGAATTTGATTAGAAAAAATATTATCAATAATTTAATAAATATAATGTATACATTCGCCAAAACAGCTTTTTCTAAAAAAAATGGTGCTATAATTAACTTGTAATACGAAGATATTTTCTTAATACTTAACAAAAGGGGTGTATCTGTATGGAAAAGAGATTTTTAGCACCAAAAGAAATAGCCAATGCAATGGTTAACGTTGGTGTAGGAAAAGCAAACCTACCAGTTGGTTCAATGTTTTTACTAGGAATCTTGGCAGGAGCATTTATAGGATTTGGTGGATTAGGAAATACTGTAGCAAGTCAAACATTTGCTAATATTGACCCAGGTGTTGCAAAACTTATTGGGGCAGCAGTCTTCCCTGTTGGACTTATGTTAGTTGTTATATGTGGAGCAGAATTATTCACAGGAAACAACTTAATGACATTAGCTCTAATGAATAATAAAATTACAGGCGGTCAAATGGTTAAGAACTGGTGTGTTGTTTGGGTAGGAAACTTAGTTGGTTCTATAGCATTAGCACTTATAGTATTTTATGGTGATGTTCTAACTGGAGACGCTGCAACAAAAGCTATTGCAATAGCTGAAGGGAAAGCAGGTCTAGATATAATGACAATGATACTTAGAGGTATACTATGTAATATCCTTGTTGTTTTAGCTGTATGGATGGCAACAAGTGCACAAGATATTATATCTAAGATATTTTCATGCTGGTTCCCAATCATGTTATTCGTATTATGTGGATTTGAACATAGCGTGGCAAATATGTACTTTATACCAATAGGTATGTTATTGGGCGCTGATATTTCAATAGGAGCATGTGCAACTAATTTAATTTGTGTAACAATAGGAAACTTAATCGGTGGAGCTTTAATTATACCGGTTATATACTACTTTACATATTTAGCTGCAGATAAAAAGAAAGCTTCTAATGTATAAGATTTAAATATATAAGGGAAATTAAAAGATATCGTCAAGGATTTAATCTTTGGCGATATTTTTACGTCAAAATACAAAAAAAGTTAAAAATGGTAAGTAATTATTAAATAAATTAAATTCACCTTAAATAAAAATTGAATATGTGGTAAAATCTTTTTATAACTAGAATTATGTTTTTTTGAGATACACTTTTATTTATAGAAACATATATTAAACCATAATAAAATAATTAAACAGACTTAAAAATACAAAAATGAATATAGAAATAAAAAAACAATTTAGATAAGAACGTAAATATAAGAATAAAGAAGGAAGGAGTCTGTCAAATACTTATTTATATTAAAGTGAGGTTTGGCAATAAATATTTAAATATGAATAAAGAATTAGTTTATAATGACTTAGTAAAAATAGTTGATGCGGAAAATGTAAAAATGGATGAGCCTATGAAAAAACACATCTCTTTTAGAGTAGGTGGACCAGCTGATATATTAGTTAGGCCGACAACAGAAGAACAATTAGCTGAGGTATTAAAATATATAAATGAAAATGAACTTCCATACTTAATAATAGGAAATGGATCAAACCTATTAATAAAAGATGGTGGAATAAGAGGTATAGTAATAGAATTTGGAGATAACTTCAACAACTATGAAATAGAAGGAAATACAATAAAAGCACAAGCAGGAGCTTTATTATCTGTATTAGGAAAAGCAGCACTTAGAGAAAGTTTAACTGGATTTGAATGTATATCAGGAATTCCAGGTACACTTGGTGGTGGGTTAGCAATGAATGCAGGTGCTTATGACGGAGAAATAAAATCAGTTGTAAAATCTGTTAGAGTAATGAATCCACAAGGTGAAATATCTGAATTCACAAATGAAGAAATGGAGTTTGCTTATAGAAGAAGTAGACTTACTAACTCTGATTATATAGTTTTATCAGCAGAACTTGAGCTTAAAAAAGGTGACTATGACGAAATAAAAGCGTATATGGCTGATTTAACAAATAGAAGAGTAACTAAACAACCATTAAATTTACCAAGTGCGGGAAGTACTTTTAAAAGACCAGAAGGGTACTTTGCAGCAAAATTAATAGATGATTGTGGGCTAAGAGGCTTAACATTAAGAGGAGCACAAGTTTCTGAAAAACATTGTGGATTTGTTGTTAACAAAGGTGAAGCAACAGCAAAAGATATATTAGATTTAATGTACATTGTAAAAAGTACCGTTTTAAATAAATTTGGTGTAATGTTAGAAGAAGAAGTCAAAATACTTGGAGAGGATTAATATGGAAATATTAGCTGATTATCATACTCACACTGTATATAGTCATGGAAAAGGAACTATAGAAGACAATGTGAAAGTAGCAATATCTAAGGGGATAAAGACAATCGGTATTTCAGACCATGGGTATAAAAATATTGCCTATGGTGTGAAAATCGATGATTTTAAAAAAATGAGAGAAGAAGTAGATATTTTGAATGAAAAGTATAAAGACCAAATAAAAATACTTTTAGGTGTTGAATGCAATATATTAGATAATAAGGGAAATATAGATTTAACAGAAAATATTGCTCAATATTTCGATTATGTAATGGCAGGATATCATTTTGGATCTGTTCCAACATCTTTTAAGGGGATGGTCAATATGTGTCAAAATTACTTCTTTAAAAGTAAAAGTGAAAAAGCCAAAGAATATAATACTGAGGCAATTGTAAATACTATAAAAAATAACGATATATTTGCAATTACTCACCCTGGAGATAAAGGGGGAATTTATATAGAAGAAGTGGCTAAAGTGGCAGAAAATACTAATACTAGACTAGAAATAAATAGTAGCCATGAGTTTTTAAATGTAGAACAATTACAAAAAATAAAGGATTATAATCTTAAATTTGTTATAGGTTCTGATGCGCATATACCACAAAATGTAGGTAACTTTAAATTAGCATTAGAAACTGTAAATAAATCAGGATTAGATAAATCGTTAATCGAAAACATTATAGTTTAAGGAGGGGTCTTTAATGAAATTTGTAATAGTAACTGGATTATCAGGATCAGGCAAGAGTGAAGTAATGAAAGTCTTTGAAGATATGGATTATTATTGTGTAGATAATCTACCTCCAACATTAATAGTAAATTTTGCTGAAATATGTTATCAAGCAGGGTCAATGGTAGATAAGGTTGCACTAGGTATAGATATAAGAGGAATGAAATTTTTTGAAGACTTACACGAAAGTTTAAGAACATTAAAAAAAGAAAATTATCCTTTTGAAATCCTATTCTTAGACTGTGATGATGATACTCTTCTAAAGAGATATAAGATGACTAGAAGAAATCATCCATTAGCATTAAATAGACAAATACCAGAAGGCATAAAAATTGAAAGAAAGATTTTAAATCCATTAAAAGAAATTGCAAATTATATAGTAGATACTACTAATATGAAGCCTAAAGATTTAAAAGAAGAAATATTAAAAATATATTCAACTGGAGAGAAGCAAACAAATCTTACAATATCTGTACTTTCATTTGGATTTAAACATGGTATCCCTAAAGATTCAGATTTAGTATTTGACGTTAGGTTTTTACCAAATCCATACTACTTAGACAGTCTTAGAGATAAGACAGGGGAAGACCAAGAAGTTAGGGATTATGTTATGAATTCTGATATTAGTAGAGAATTTTATGCAAAGCTTACAGATATGATAGACTTTTTAATACCACAATATGTAGAAGAAGGAAAACACCATTTAGTTATTAGTATTGGCTGCACTGGAGGAAGACATAGATCTGTAACTATAGCTAATCTTATTGCTGATGAAATACAAAGCAATGGCTATAGGGTTGTTAAAAAACATAGAGATTTTATGTTAAAATAGTGCGGAGGTTATTATGGAAATATTTGGTATAGTTTTTGGGATAATGGGTATAGTATGTTTTGGCATAGCTATATATTTATTTATCCAAATGAAAAATGAAAGGATAAGATACTTAGAGTTAAAAAATAAAGAACAAAAAGGCCCTAATGTAGTAGTTATCGGTGGGGGAACTGGCCAATCAATTTTTCTAAGAGGATTAAAACATCATACAGAAAATATAACAGCGATAGTTACTGTTGCTGATGATGGAGGAGGATCAGGCGTTCTTAGATCTGATTTAGGAATGTTACCACCGGGAGATATCCGAAATTGTATTATGGCACTTGCAAATATAGAACCAACTATGAATGAAGTTATGCAATATAGGTTTGAAGATGGAGCATTAAAAGGTCAAAGTTTTGGAAACCTATTTTTAGCTGCTATGAATGGTCTATATGGTAATTTTGAGACAGCAGTTTACAAAATAGGCCAAGTTTTTGCAATAACAGGAAGAGTTTTACCAGTTACACTTGAAAATGTAGATTTAAGTGCAAAATTGGAAAATGGTCAAATTGTAAAGGGAGAATCAACAATACCAAAAGAAGTTAGAAAACAAAAATGTAAAATAGATAAAATTTCTTTAATACCAGAAAATTGCAGACCGCTAGATGAAGTAATAAGCTCTATACATGGAGCAGATATAATTGTAATGGGACCAGGAAGTTTATACACAAGTGTAATACCAAACTTACTAGTTCCAGGAGTAATTGAAGCTATCAAAAAATCAAATGCTAAGAAAGTATATATACCTAATGTTATGACACAACCAGGAGAAACAGAGGGATATAATGTATTAGATCATGTCCAAGCGATAATTAAACATACTGAACCAGGATTAATTGATTGCATTGTAACTAATAATGAAAAGATATCAGAATCTGTAGCTAGAAGATACAACGATGACGGTTCAACACAAGTTTTATTAGACAATGAGCAAAGATTAAAATTGAAATGTATGGGAATTAAGGCTGTGGAATCGAATTTAATAGAAGTAAAAGATAACTATATTAGGCATAATGCTGATGAAATTTCTAGTATAATTATTAAACTGGCTCTAGGTCATGATATGTAACAGTGAATAAAAAAGGATTTTATATCTTTATGAAGAAATTCTTATTATTATGTTGAATTAAGGAGTGAAAATCTATGAGAGAAGAGATTAGCGCCGGGGGTGTAGTCTTATTTGGGAATGCAATTCTTCTACTTAGAAAATTTAACGGAGATTGGGTGTTACCTAAAGGAAGGGTAGAGGAAGGTGAACAAAGAAAAGACGCGGCTCTAAGAGAGGTACTAGAAGAGACAGGAGTAAAAGCCGAAATTTTAAAATATTTAGGAGAAATCCATTACACATATAAAGAGAATTGGGATGAAAACAAGGCTGTCCATAAAACCGTTTTTTGGTATCTAATGAAATCGAAGGATATGGAGACAATTCCTTTAAAAGAAGAAGGTTTTGTGGATGCTAAATTCATACATTTAGATAGAGTGGTTGATTTAGCAAGGTATAATGATGAAAGAGAAATAATAAAGGTTGCACTAGAAGAAATAAAAAAAAGGAATAAAAAAAGCTAGAATTAGGTGATAGAAATGTCTTTTTCAAGTGAGACAAAGAATGAATTAGCTAGAGTTAAAGATATCGATGTAAATGATAAATTATCAGAACTATCAGCTATAGTTAGAATGGCTGGGACTATACAATTTGCGGGATTAAGAAAAATAAATGTAAAGATAACAACAGAGTTAAATTCAATTGCAAGAAGAGTATTTAAACTACTTAAAAAAGAATTTAATATAGAAACTACAATTTCTGTAAATAAAAATCAAATGCTAAAAAGAAATAACAGTTATGTTTTGATGGTTAAAAGTGAAAATGGGGCGGAAAGACTTCTTAAAAAGTTGGCAATACTAGAAGATAGAGATGGTTTCTTTCCGACAAACAACATACCACAAGAAGTATTTGATGATGAAGTTCTAAAAAGGGCTTATCTTAGAGGTGCCTTTTTAGGTGGAGGTTCTATAAGTGACCCCGAAAAAAATTATCATATGGAATTTGTAACTAATAACGAGGATTACGCAAATTCTCTTAGGGATTTAATAAACTCTGAAGGATTAAACGCAAAAATAGTTGCTAGAAAAAATAGTTTTGTTGTTTATTTAAAAGAAAGTGAACAAATTTCTGATTTATTAAGTATGATAGGGGCGTATCAAGCACTACTTAGTCTACAAAGTACTAAAATAGTAAAAGAAATGAGAAATAACGTAAATCGTATTGTAAATTGTGAAACTGCAAACTTATCAAAAACTGTAAATGCAGCAGTTCGACAAGTAGAAAATATAAAATTAATCCAAAGTAAAATAGGAATTAGTAGTTTACCAGAAAATTTACAAGAGATAGCGCTCTTAAGAGTAGAAAATGAAGATATGTCACTGAAGGAACTAGGGGAGATGTTAAATCCGCCTATAAGTAAATCAGGTGTTAATCATCGATTAAAGAAAATAGAGCAAATTGCTAATGATTTAAAATAGAGAACAAGGGGAATTTTACATAAATTCCCCTTGTTTGTTTTTAAAAAATATATTAATTTATACAGATAGGAAATGGGTATAAATTAATAAAAAATACGATTATATTAGATATTTATATACAAAGTTTATATTAGGAGGTGGAGATATGTCAGGCGAATTTGCGCACCTACATGTGCATACAGAATATAGTTTGCTAGATGGTTTTTCAAGAGTTAAGAAACTTATAAAAAGAACTAAAGAATTAGGTATGAAATCTGTCGCTATAACTGACCATGGAAATATGTTTGGTGTTATAGATTTCTACAAAGAGGCAAAAAAAGCTGGTATAAAACCAGTAATAGGATGTGAGCTATACACTGCACAACGTAGTTTAAAAGACAAGGACCCCAATTTTGATAAAAGGTACGGACATTTAATTTTATTAGCTGAAAATATGACTGGATACCAAAACTTAATAAAACTAGTTTCTATATCATATGTAGACGGGTTTTACTATAAGCCAAGGGTAGACATAGAAGCTTTAAGAGAGCACAGTGAAGGAATTATATGTTTATCGGCTTGTTTAGCAGGAGATGTTTCAAATGCATTAATGAACAGAAATTATGAAAAGGCAAAAGAAATTGCTTTAACATATAACGAAATTTTTGGACAAGGGAACTTCTTCTTAGAATTACAAGATCACAATCTTCCAGAACAAAAAGAAGTAAATGCATCATTAGTAAAATTATCTAAAGAGTTAAATATACCATTAGTAGCCACAAATGATGTTCATTATGTCGATAAAGAGGATTCAAAGGCACATGATGTTTTACTATGTATACAAATGGGTAAAACATTAAATGACCCAGCAAGAATGAGATTTGGAACTCAAGAGTTTTATCTAAAATCAAGAGAAGAAATGGAAGAATTATTCCCATATGCACTAGAAGCTTTAGATAATACTGAAAAAATTGCACAAAGATGTAATGTAGAGTTTGATTTTAATACAATACACTTACCAAATTATGAAGTTCCAGAAGGATATACAACTTCAAGTTATCTTGAAGAATTATGTTACAAAGGGTTACATGAAAGATATGAAAATCCAAGTCAAGAAATTATAGATAGATTAGAATATGAATTAGGTGTTATTAATAAAATGGGATACGTAGAGTATTTCTTAATAACATGGGATTTTATAAATTTTGCAAAAGAAAACGGAATAATGGTAGGGCCTGGACGTGGTAGTGCTGCAGGTTCAATAGTTGCATATACACTTAAAATAACAGATATAGACCCAATAAAATATAACTTACTGTTTGAAAGATTCTTAAATCCAGAGCGTATATCAATGCCCGATATAGATATAGATTTCTGCTATGAAAGAAGAGAAGAAGTTATAGATTATGTTAAGCGAAAATATGGGGCAGACCATGTTGCACAAATAATTACATTTGGTACAATGGGTGCAAAATTAGCTATAAGAGACGTCGGTAGGGTGTTAGATATACCATATAATAAAGTCGATAAAATAGCAAAAGAAATACCAAATGCATTAGGAATGACTATAGATAAAGCTCTTGAAACAAACCCTAACTTAAAGGCAATGTATGAACAAGACCAAGAGACAAAAACTATAATAAATATTTCTAAAGAGTTAGAGGGAATGCTTAGACATGCTTCTACACATGCGGCAGGTGTCGTTATATCTAAAAATCCGATTGATGAATATGTACCATTATACAAACATCAAGACGCAATAAGTACCCAGTTTACAATGACAACTTTAGAAGAATTAGGACTTCTAAAAATGGACTTCTTAGGACTTAGAACATTAACAGTTATAAGAGATGCGTTAGACTTAATTGAAAAAAATCACGGTGTAAAAATAGATTTTTCTAAGATGGATTATGATGATCCAAAAGTATTTGAACTTCTTTCAACAGGAAATACTTTAGGTGTGTTCCAAATGGAAAGTGCCGGTATGAGATCATTTATGAAACAATTAAAACCAAGTAATTTTGAGGATATAGTAGCCGGTATATCATTATACAGACCAGGTCCAATGGATTCTATTCCAACTTACTTAGAATATAAGCATAATCCAGAAAAAATAACATATATGCACGAGAAGTTAAAACCAATAATGGAAGTAACATATGGTTGTTTAATATACCAAGAACAGGTTATGGAAGTTGTTAGGGAGCTTGGTGGATATAGCTATGGACGAAGCGACTTAGTTAGAAGAGCTATGGGTAAAAAGAAAATGGATGTAATGGAAGAAGAAAGACAATATTTTATCCATGGAAAAACAGATGAAAATGGAAATGTAGAGATAGCAGGATGCGTTAGAAATGGTGTAGACGAACAAACTGCAAATAAAATTTTCGACGATATGATTGACTTCGCCAAATACGCATTTAATAAATCACATGCTGCGGCATATGGTGTTATAGCGTATGAAACAGCTTATTTAAAAGCATATTATCCAGTAGAATTTATGGCAGCATTAATCACAAGTGTAATGGGTAATACAGATAAAGTTGTTGAGTATATTAGAGAATGTAATGCATTAAATATAAAAGTTTTAAAACCAGACATAAATAAAAGTTTCGCAAAATTCTCAGTTGAAGATAACAATATAAGATTTGGACTTGCAGCAGTAAAAAACGTAGGTGTAAATATAATAAACAATATTGTTATTGAAAGAGAAACAAATGGAACATTTACTGATTTTATGAACTTAATAAAAAGATTAGATAGTAAAGATATAAATAAAAGAGTAATTGAAAGTCTAATTAAATGTGGCGGATTTGATGGAATGGGATACAATAGAGCCAGTTTAATGATGGGATATGAAAAAGTATTGGAAAGTGTATCTTTAGAAAGAAAGAAAAATGTTAAAGGGCAAATTTCTTTATTTGATGGATTCGACGGATTTGGACAAACTGAAGAAATAGATAAATTTGAAAATGAAATTACTTCTATTCCAAATATACAAGAATTTGAAGAAAGAGAAAAATTAGCTTTAGAAAAAGAAGTTTTAGGAATGTATGTTAGTGGGCATCCACTTTCAGAATATGAAAAAGAACTAGAAACAAGAACATCAATTAATACTAAAAAATTAAACGAATTAAAAGAAGACCTGGATAAATATTTATCTATGGACCAACAAAATGCAATAATTGGTGGAATGATTTCTAATAAAAGAATACAAACTACTAAAAGAAATGAAATAATGGCTTTCTTAGAAATTGAAGATTTATATGGAACTATGGAGGTAATTGTCTTTCCTAGAACCTTACAACAATATAATACTATTGTAAATGAAGAGAATATAGTTTATATTAAAGGTAGATTAAGTATACAAGAAGAGGAGAATGCTAAAATAATAGCTCAAGAAATAAAAGATATAAATGATAAAACTCCTTTTGTAGAAAATCAAAAAAAGGTATATAATAAACAAGTAAATAATATAGAGGAAAGTTTATTTCTAAAGATAGAAGATATAAATGATAAAGAAAACCTACAAAAAATAGAAAATATTTTAAAACTTTATCCCGGTAGAGATGAAGTATTCTTATGTACTACTGTGCCAAAGAAAAAATACAAATGGAATGGAAATGTTACAATTTCCAATGTTTTAATTGAAAATTTAAAGCAAATATTAAATGAAACTTGTATTAAAATTGTATCACAGTAATAAAATAATATAAAATACCCAAAAATATAATACGATATAGCTAAATTTTTTCCAAAAATATGGTATAATATCGTAGTATATGAATTGGGTAAGTTTTTTTAATTGACATGGGATAAATAATACGTATAGGGACTAAAAATGTCCCTTGGGAAAATGGTTTTAGGAGGTAGCTTATGAAAACAATAGGAATATTAACAAGTGGTGGAGATGCTCCAGGAATGAACGCCGCTATAAGAGCAGTCGTAAGATCAGCAATCTATTATGGTTGCAAAGTGTATGGAATTAATAGGGGATATAAGGGATTAATAGAAGATGACGTACAAGAAATGAACTTATCATCAGTAGGTGACATTATACATAGGGGAGGAACTATTTTAAAATCTTCAAGATGTGAAGAGTTTAAAACTGAAGAAGGAAGAAAAATAGCAGTTAAGGTTCTTAAAAAATATGGGATAGATTGTCTAGTTGTAATTGGAGGAGATGGTTCATTTAATGGGGCAAGTAAATTAAGTGAATTAGGGTTCCCAGCAATAGGGATACCAGGAACAATAGATAATGATTTAGCATATACAGACTATACAATTGGATATTTCACAGCTATAGAAACAGTAATTGATGCTATCGGTAAAATAAGGGATACATCATCTTCTCATGAAAGGGTTAACATTGTTGAAGTTATGGGAAGACACTGCGGGGATTTAGCTTTATATGCTGGTCTTGCTGGTGGTGCAGAAACAATAATACTACCAGAACATCCAGAAAATATAGAAACTGTATGTGACAGATTAGAAACAACTAAAAAAAGAGGTAAAAAACACAGCATAATCGTTTTAGCTGAAGGTGTAGGGAATGCACATGAAATAGGAAAACAAATAGCAGAAAGAACAGGTTCAGATTTGAGAGTAACAATTCTTGGACATGTACAAAGAGGTGGTAGTCCGACTGCATTTGACCGTATCCTAGCAAGTAGATTAGGGGTAAGAGCAGTAGAATTATTACTAGATGGTAAGTCTGCTAGAGTAGTTGGATTAAGAGATGATAAAGTTATCGACATGGACATACATGAAGCTTTAGCTATGAAAAAAGATTTTGATAAGTATACTTATAAAATGACACAAATTCTATCTATATAGTGCTATAAAAGTCAAAAATACTATTTTTTATAGTTTTAATTATATAATAATTTATGTAACAAGATTTAGGAGGATAACATTTATGTTAAAAAACGCAAAAAAAACTAAAATAGTTTGTACACTAGGACCAGCTTCTGATAGCGAAGAGGTATTAACACAATTAGTAGAAAATGGTCTTAATGTGTGTAGATTTAACTTCTCTCATGGGGATCATGCAGAACAAAAGGTAAGAATGGATACTGCGAAAAGGGTAAGGGAAAAATTAAATGTTCCAGTAGCATTATTATTAGACACTAAAGGTCCAGAAATAAGAACAGGAAAATTTGCAGACCCAGAAGTTCTTTTAGAGCAAGGTCAACAATTCATAGTAACTATGGATGATGTTTTAGGAACAAAAGAAAAATGTACAGTAAGTTATAAAGAATTAGTTAACGATGTTAAAGTTGGGGATACTATACTTATCGATGACGGTCTTGTTGGATTAAAAATAAACGAAATAAAAGGGAATGATATAATCTGTACTGTTGAAAACTCAGGAATAGTTAAAAACCACAAAGGTGTTAACTTACCAGGTGTAAAAATAAACTTACCAGCATTAACACCAAAAGATATAAGTGATATAGAATTTGGTATAGAACAAGATATCGATTTTATAGCAGCATCTTTCGTTAGAAAAGCTTCTGACGTATTAGCTATAAGAGAAATATTAGAAAACAACAATGCTACTCATATACAAATAATATCTAAAATAGAAAACCAAGAAGGTGTAGAAAACTTAGATGAAATATTACAAGTTTCTGATGGTTTAATGGTAGCAAGAGGGGACTTAGGAGTTGAAGTTCCAACAGAAGAAATGCCAATAATACAAAAAGACATGATAAGAAAATGTAATGAATTAGGGAAACCAGTTATAACTGCTACTCAAATGTTAGACTCTATGATAAGAAATCCTAGACCAACAAGAGCAGAAGTAACAGACGTTGCAAACGCTATATATGATGGAACTGATGCAATAATGCTTTCAGGAGAAACTGCTGCAGGTAAATACCCTGTTGAAGCTGTTAAAGTTATGGCATCTATATCAAAAAGAATAGAAGAAACTTTAAAATATGAAGAAATACTAAGAGAAAGAAACTTAAAAGGTTCTACAGTAACAGATGCTATAAGTTATGCTACTTGCACAACTGCAATAGAATTAAATGCTTCTGCAATAGTATCTTCAACTTCTTCTGGATATACAGCTAGAATGGTATCTAAATTTAGACCTAAAACACCTATCATAGCTGCTACTGATAGCGAAAGAACTAGAAGACAATTAGCTTTAAGCTGGGGAGTTTATTCAGTACAAGCTGATCAAGCAAAAAATACAGATGATGTTATAGAATATTCTATAAATGCTGCTAAAGAAGCAGATTATGTAAAACAAGGTGAATTAGTTGTAGTAACTGCTGGTGTACCAGTTGGTGAAAGTGGAACTACTAACTTAATAAAAGTTCACGTAATGAGTGAAGAAATAGCAATGGGTATGGGTGTAGGTAGAGACACTGTTGAAGGAAGAGTTAAAATCGTAAAAGATGGAGAAACTTGTGTAGACTTCAACGAAGGTGATATATTAGTTACATCTATGACAAATTCAGATATGAATCAATATATTGAAAAAGCTGCTGCTATAGTAACAGAAGAAGGTGGAATGACTTCTCATGCTGCTATAGTTGGTATAAACTTAGGGAAACCAGTTGTAATGTCAGCTTCTGATATAATGAATAAAGTTGAAAATGGGGAAATAGTAACTGTAGATGCTACTAGAGGAGTAGTTTATAGAGGCTCAAGTAGAGTTTTATAAGAAATTGTTATCCTAAATTGTGTTAAATATACTTTAGCAAAATAAACAAAGAGAATTATATTTATTTGTAAATTAAATAGATATAATTCTCTTTTTATTTTGAATAATTATTTTATAAAAATTTACTAAAATGGTAAAAAATTCAAATAATTATTGAAATTTATAAAAAATGATGATACTATTATTTTATAAAGAGGGCCACTAATGTAGCAGATGCTTTAAATTTAGTGGCCCTCTTTATAAAATAAATAGTCAGAAAATTTAATAAAATATTAAAACTTATAATACGATAATAGACTAAATTTGGATATAAATATAGCATTAATGTTTTATTAAATTGAAATTATATTTCTGATTTATTTAAGTTATATTTGTTTTGTTTAGGTCATAATATTTAACAAAGGAGGGGTAAAAGATGGCAGATAATCAAAACAGAGATCAATGGGGTTCGAAGATAGGTCTGATTCTTGCGATGGCAGGGAATGCAGTTGGACTTGGTAACTTCTGGCGTTTCCCATATATAGCAGCCACTAATGGTGGTGGAGCATTCATGATTCCATATTTCTTCGCACTAATCGTTATAGGTTTACCTACAATGTTAGTCGAATGGGCAATAGGACGTTATGGTGGTGCTCATGGACATGGTACAGTAGGTCCAATGGTATATATACAAGCTAGAAAAGCTATATCTCCGAAAAAAGCAATTATATTAGGTTCTGTATGCGGAGCAATAGGTTTTGGGGTAACTGTATTAGTTAACTCATATTACACTCATATCATAGGTTGGTCATTAGGATATGCAGTTAATTCATTAACTGGTGGATATGTAGGTGTAGATTCTGGAGCATTCTTTGTAAACTATGTCACTGATCCTAAAAACTTAATATTCTGGATTATAGGTTTAGCATCTTTAGGATGGGCAGTTATGAAAGGTGTATCTGAAGGTATAGAAGCTTGGGCTAAAGTAATGATGCCAGCTATATATGTATTTGGTATCATATTAGCAGTAAGAGCCGTAACATTAGGCGCTCCTGTAAATCCAGATTGGTCATCTATGAAAGGTTTAAATTTCGTTTGGAATCCAGACTTAAGTCAGTTAACATCAGCTTCAATAGTTACTGCTACAGGTCAAATATTCTTTACGTTATCTTTAGGAATGGGTATAATTTGTAACTACGCATCATACCTACAACCAGATGAAGATATAGTAACAGCTTCTGTAGCAACAGTAGCATTAAATGAATTTGCAGAAGTTATATTAGCTGGTACATCTGTTATACCTATTTCTTATGCATTCCTTGGACCAGAAGGTATCAAAGGTAGTATAGGTTTAGCATTTATGGCATTACCAAATGTATTTACTACAATGGCTGGTGGTAGAATATTTGGTGCAGTTTGGTTCTTCTTATTATTCTTTGCAGGATTTACATCTGCAATAGCAATGTACAACTACTTAGTTGCATTACTAGAAGAAGAATTAGGCGTAGAAAGAAAGAAAGGTGCTATAGTAATATTCATATTATACTTAATCGTTGGTGCTCCAATAGCTGCTGAAGGTATAATAACTGGAGAAGCTAACTTAGTTTACTTCACAGAAGTAGATAACTGGATAGGTAACTACTTACTAATAGTTCTTGGATTATTAGAAGTTATAACACTTGCTTGGTTAGTTAAAGATGAAGGTCTAGAAGAAATGAACAGAGGTGGATTATGGCATGTACCAAAATGGTTCTATAGAGTATTCCATCAATTCTTAACACCAATTTGTATAATAGTATTCTTAGCAATATTCACAAAAGACTACTGGACAGCTGGTAACTTTAAAATCACTCCATCATATATCGAAGGAATTGAATATATGGCTCCTTGGGTAAATGCAGCAAGATTAGTTGTTGTAGTAGTATTAATAATTGGATTTGCACAAACATATAGAGCTATCAAACGTAAATATAAAGATGAAATAGAATCTAACAAAGCAAATGCTTAGTTGCATTAAAATAATTACTTAGTCGTGTTTAATAAATAAAGGATGGTGAATTATCATGACAGGTGCAGCATATACATTTTTAGGTATTGTTTGGGTTGCTATATTAGGAACAGCTGGAATAGCTTTAAAGAAAATAGTTGGCAATAGAGCATAATAATGACACTTTAAAGTGACATAATTAATTAAAAAAGAAAACCCTACAAAAACTTTGTGGGGTTTTTTTATAACACATATTTTTAAAAGTTTTATTTAAATTTTAATTAGAAGGAATTATACTTATATTACGGATATATTTAAATTGTATTCATAAAAAGGTTATATATTTAAACAGAGGGGGTGTATTAATTGGGTTCAAATACAGTAGCATTAACAATTAATAATCTAAGCAAAGAAATTAAAAAATTAAAAGGCCTTAAAGATAGACAAAAAGGTAAGTATTTATCTGATTTAGACAAATTAAATGCACAATATAAAGACTTAGAATTACCAGATTATTTTACGACACAGTATAACCAATTAAATAAAAAGGGGAATGAACTTCTTAAAGATATCAGAGGCGGAAAACATGTAGACAATGTAGCAAATGATATTCCTATTTATATAAGATATTTAAAAGCATCTTTAATGGACTTTGAAGGTAAAACAAATAAACTAAAATATTATCTTCTTAGTTTCTATTTAACATCAGCATTATTTATGGCATTTACACCTCAGTTTTACGGTTATATATTACCACTTATATTTTTAGTACCAATATTCCTAGGTGTAAGAGGATGTAAAAAGAGATCAATAAATGGATTTTATATGAGTATGAGTGTAATACCGGTTGCGATTATGACGGCAGCTACATGGATTAGATACGGAATACAAGCAATGGGAGATTTTGATACATATGTAAAGGCTATTGTTGATTCGGGATTAAGTCAATCAATGTCTGAAAAATTAATATATGTCGGTTTTGTCGGAGGTATATTATTACTTGTAGTAGCATGTTTCCAATTATATTTTGGATTTAAAAATAAAGATTTATTTATTTAAGGACTTTATAAGTCCTTATTTTTTTGGTAAAATAAATTTTTGAAGTCAAAAAAAATTGTTCGGAGGAAAAGGGAACCTATGTTATCAAAAAATAAAGAATATATAGTAGATATAGTAGATATAGGTCAAGGTGGCGTAGGAATTGGAAAATACGAAGGTTTTACTGTATTTGTCGATGGTGGACTTGTACAGGATAAAATAAAAGTTAAAATTACAAAATCTAAAAAAAATTATGCTGTTGGAGATATGATAGAAATAATTGAAAAATCACCATTTAGAGTAGCTAGAAAATGTAGCGAAAATCTTAGACAGTGTGGTGGATGCCAAATTCAAGAATTAGACTATCAAAAACAGCTTGATATAAAAACAAACGAAGTAAAACAAGTTATAAGTAGGATTGGTAAACTAGATGACGTTGTGATTCACGACACTCTAGGAATGGAACATCCTTTTAGATATAGAAATAAAGCTCAATTTCCAATTCAAAAGAAAGACAATATGCCTGTTATAGGATTTTATAAAAAGAAAAGTCATGACTTGATATCGACTGATGAATGTATAATACAACATGAAGTAAATGATAAAATAATAAAAATAATAAAAACTTATATTAGAGCCTATAATGTAAGTATTTATGATGAAAAAACACATAAAGGTTTATTAAGACATGTAGTAACTAAAGTTGGATTTACTACAGGTGAAGTGATGATCGTTTTAGTTGCTAACGGTAAGAAACTACCATATTTAAAAGAATTAGCATCAGTTTTAAAAGAAAATATACCTGGATTTAAAACTCTTGTTGTAAATGTTAATACACAAAAAACTAATGTTATTTTAGGAAAAGAAAATATAGTTGCTTATGGAGATGGAATGATTAGAGACTATATAGGTGAATTAGTATTTGAAATATCACCATTATCGTTCTTCCAAGTTAATCCACTTCAAACTGAAGTTTTATACAATAAAGCTTTAGAATATGCAAATTTAGGCGAAAATGACACAGTATTTGATATTTATTGTGGAATAGGTACTATATCATTATTCTTAGCACAAAAGGCTAAGAAGGTATACGGAATAGAAATAGTAGAAGACGCAATAAAAGACGCTAAGAGAAACGCTAAGATAAATAACATGGATAATGTCGAGTTCTATGTTGGAAAGGCTGAAGAAGTCGTTCCAAAGATGTATAAAGAAGGAAAAAGAGCTAATGTAGTAGTTGTCGACCCGCCAAGAAAAGGGTGCGATGAAAAAGTACTAGATACGATAATTTCGATGCAACCAGATAGAGTGGTTTATGTTTCATGTAATCCATCTACTCTTGCAAGAGATTTAGCTTACTTAAATGAAAGAGGATATAAATGTCATGAGATTCAACCTGTGGACATGTTCCCACATAGTGTTCATGTTGAAAATGTGGCATGGTTATCAAAAGCTGATAACTAAAAGCAAATATCCAATTATAAATAAATTAAAGTTAATATATATGTTTATATTAATTAAAATAAAAACTCCCATTTACGGGAGTTTTTTTGTTTTGATTACTTACAAGAAAGGTAACCTAAATTGACAGTGGTATTATTTGTATAATATAATAATTTATGTTATTTACAATTGTTGGGAGGAAAAAGGAATTATGGGATTGGAATTAAGTGAAAGGAAGAGAAACATCATATTTGTTAACGTTCTCATAGGGTGTATTGTTTCGACTATGCTTTCAACTGCGTTAACAACTATTTTATCATCAGTAATGGATTCGTTTAATATTGATGCTGCAATGGGACAATGGCTTACGAGTTCATATTCACTAGTAATGGGGATTATGATGCCTTTAACGGCATATTTGATTAATACTATTTCGACAAAGAAATTATATATCGTTTCTATTGGATTGTTTATAGTAGGTTTAATCTTCTGTATATTTGCGACAAAATTTGAAATTATGTTATTAGGTCGTCTTATACAGGCATGTGGAGCAGGTATATTAACAGCAATGACTCAAGTTATTGCGTTGACAATTTTCCCTGCTGAAAAAAGAGGAACAGCTATGGGGTGGTATGGATTATCAGTAGGAGTAGCTCCAGTGATTGCACCAACATTAGCAGGAATTATTTCAGATAGTGTTGGTTGGAGAATGTTCTTTGTATTAGTTCTAGTTATAGCGATTATATCATTTATAGTATCTGTTTTTGTGTTCGAAAACGTTTTAGAAACGAAGAATCAAAAACTAGATATTGCTTCATTTATTTATAGTATTTGTGGTTTTGGTGGTATAACCTTGATGGTTGGTAGTATTTCAGGTGGGAATTGGAAGAGTATGAATTTTATTATTTTATCAAGTATTGGAATATTAGGAATGATATTATTTTTACGAAAACAGTTAAAACTAGAAGAGCCATTTTTAGAAATTAGATTAGTTAAAAATAAAATTTTTACAATGTCTTTAATCGGAAGTATATTACTTTACTTTATTGTTCTTGGATCTTCTGTGATGTTGCCATTGTATGTACAAACTATAAAAGGTTATTCTGCAACAATTTCAGGATTTGTAACATTGCCAGGAGCTATTGTAATGGCAGTATTAAGTCCTATAGCAGGAAAGATATATGATAAATTAGGTATAAGAAAATTATATATATCAAGTGCTATATTATTATTCATAGGAAGCGCAGGAATGAGTCGAATTACAATAGAAACATCTATATGGTGGGCATGTATTTTAAATATATTCCGTTATGCAGCAATAGGATGTATACTTACACCTATTATGACATGGGGAGTTAATAATATTGAAAATAGTTTAACATCACATGGGACAGCACTTATAAACACACTTAGAACAATTGCAGGTGCAATTGGAAGTGTAGTATTTGTAGGGATAATGACTTCTGTTGCTTCTAACTCTACAGCTATAGATTCTAATTTAGCACAACTAGAAGGGATGTCTGCATCATTTGTTGGAATGGCTATTGCATCAGCAGTATTCTTAATAATTGGGATTTTAGGAGTAAAAGATGCTGAATTTGATGATGAATATGCTCAAGAAGACGAGTCTGAAGTAGTTATATAAAAATATTAGAATAAATTCCTTCTTAAAGTATAAGAAATAAATTGATTTTAATTATCTAAAATACAGTTTAATAAAGATAAATTAGGAGATAGAATTATAGCTTATCTCCTAATTTATTTTCAAGTAAAGTTAGGTATAATAATATTTGGATCATATTGATTATTTTGGTATAATTGAATTAGAATTATATGAATAAGGGGGTGGAAAATATGTGGTTAGTATTTGCGATTTTATCATCTGTATTTGCAGCATTAACTTCTATTCTTGCAAAGGTTGGGATTGATGGTGTAAATTCAAACTTAGCAACTGCAATAAGAACAGTAGTAGTTCTTGTTATGGCATGGGCAATGGTATTTTTAACCAATACGCAAAGTGGTATTGTGGAGATTAGTAAAAAGAGTTGGACGTTTTTAATTTTATCAGGTCTTGCTACAGGAGCATCTTGGCTATGTTACTACAAAGCATTACAGATAGGAGATGCATCAAAAGTTGTTCCAATTGATAAATTAAGTGTGGTAATTACTTTAATTTTGGCATTTACATTTTTACACGAGCAATTCACAATGAAATCAATAATAGGCTCAATTTTAATTACAGCAGGTACATTATTTATGGTATTGTAGATTAGTTTATATTTATATAAACTAATCTTATATATATAATATAAAAGGTAGCTGCATATTTTTTGCCTTTGTTATGATAATGATTTTCATTATACAAAAATATCAAAATAAGTTATTATAAGACATTTAAAGATAAGTAAAAACTCAATAATAACAAAAATAAGTCGATAATTAAAAAAACAAGAGAAAAATATGGAATAAAATGGTATACTAGAAAGTGAGTAATTAATTAGAATAATGAAGTATCTAAGTAAATACAGATGCACATAGTATACAATATAAAATTTCATTATAAATGATGAATTATAAGAAGCAGATATAGATACTCCATATAAAAATTATTTATAAATAATCAAAATACAATATAAAAAGATTATTAGTAAATGAGGGGTAGGAGATATTAATATGAATAGTATAAAGAAAATAGGAATGATAACAGGTTTTTCTATTGTTTTAGGAGCTGGGGTTTTTATGACAAATATCAATATAAATAATTTATTTAATGATAAAGTTGTTTATAGTGATATAAATGAAAAAGTAAAAGAAGCAAATCAAGAAAAATCAGAGAAGACAAAGGTAAAAAAAGAAGCTAAGAAAATAAAACCATCTAAAGATAAAAATGGGGCGTATAATGTAAATGGAACTATAATTGTTAATAAAAAATATGGTTTAGATGAAAATTATACATATAAGGACAATCAAGAATTGTATGATGAGGCTACAGAGGCATTTGAAAAAATGCAAAAAGATGCTGAAAAAGATGGAGCATGGTTTCATATAGTAAGCAGATATAGAAGTTATGCTGTTCAAAATTGGGTATATGAATCATATAAAAAAGAAAGGAAAAATGTAGATACATTTTCTGCAAAACCAGGATATAGCGAACATCAAACTGGTCTTGCTTTTGATTTGAATGGAGAAGATCAAGAAACATCTTCAAATGAAAAATTTGAAGATACAGAACAATATAAATGGCTTAATGAAAATGCATATAAATATGGATTTATATTGAGATATCCAAAGGATAAAATTGATATAACAGGATATAAATTTGAGCCTTGGCATTATAGATATGTAGGAACAGAAATAAGTTATGCATTAAAAGATAGAGATATAACTTTAGAAGAATATTTTAATCTTAAATAAATACTTCTAATAAAAAAGTAGTTGGTATTAATATGGATGCCAGCTACTTTTTTTATTGATAAATATATATTTTTTTAACTTATTTAAAATAAAAATTGTAAATTCTTTAAAGGCTATTGAAAAGTAATTTTATATAAGATATTATAGAAATAATATGTTTTAAAATATAATATAAATTATAAGTTAAAAATAAATAAGAACGAGTAGGTGTGCAGAATGAAAAAAGATATATGTATAGTAGGTATAGCAGGTGGTTCTGCTTCAGGGAAAACTACTATTGTAAATAACATAAAAGAGTTATTTCAAAATGACATTGAACTAATAAGTCATGACAATTATTATCTATCAAATGATGATAAAACTATGGAAGAAAGAGTTAAATTAAACTATGACCATCCATCATCATTCGACACAGATAAAATGATAGAAGACGTTAAAAAATTAAAATCAGGTGAAATGATATACAGACCTGTTTACGACTACACTCAACATACAAGAGCGAAAGAAGTTGTAGAAGTTCATCCTAAAAAAGTTATAATACTAGAAGGTATATTAATACTAGAAGATCCAAGACTTAGAGATTTAATGGATATAAAAGTATTCGTTGATACTGATGCTGATGAAAGATTAATGAGACGTATATTAAGAGATACACAAGAAAGAGGAAGAACAGTAGAATCAGTTTTAAATCAATATGTAACTACTGTAAAACCAATGCATGAGCAATTTGTAGAACCTTCTAAAAAATATGCTGATATAATAATTCCTAGAGGTGGCGAAAACAAAATAGGAATACACATATTACAAGAGCATTTAAAATTAATGTTAGACTAGGTTTAAGTTAAAAATTATTTTATTATAAGATAATCAAACTAAATAATATAGTAAAGTACGTAAATTCTATATTATACAAATAAGATATATATAATATAACTGAAGTTTGTAATATTATAAGTGCAGATGATTAAATAAAATTTATTTGATAATCTGCACTTATTTTTTTATTAGTAAAGTCTCCTACATAATATAATTAATATATAATCATATTATGTAGGAGGCTTTACTTTGAATTATATACAAGCGATAAAAAATTTTGAACCGATAAACGAACAAGAGCAAAACGATAAGAAACTAATTTTAAATTTTATAGAAAAAAATAATGATGTACTTTATAGAGAAAATGAATATGCACATATGACTAGTTCGGGGCTTATTTTTAATAAAAACTTAGACAAAATACTTATGGTTCACCATAATATCTACAATACATGGTCATGGACTGGTGGACATGCTGATGGGGAAGATGATTTATTAAAAGTAGCGATTAAAGAAGCAAAAGAAGAAACAGGAGTAAAAGATATAGGTGTTTTGGATGAAAATATAATAGCTATAGATATTTTACCTGTTGTTCCACATATAAAAAGAGGAAAATTTGTAAGTGGACATCTCCACTTCTGTATATCATATGCTTTAGTAGCAGATGAAAGTAGTCATACTGAAGCTAAGCTAGACGAAAATAGTGGTGTTAAGTGGATAAAAATAGATGAACTAGAGAATTATTCAAATGAACCATATTTAATTGGAATATATAGAAAAATACACAAAAAGGTTCTTATGGATAGAGAAATTAAATAATAAAAATGAAGGATAGAAAATTTATCTTTCATATTGTTTTGAACTCGAAGTATAGGATATTTTAATAATAAAAATATATCTAAACAAAATAAAAAGCTATGGTAAAATGAAACTTAAATATTTTATCATAGCCTTTTTATTTTAATTTATATAATTAAATTCTAAGTTTATATTATTTTGATTTTGTAGCAACTACAAATAATCTCTTATAATTAAATAAAACACTGCCATCAGCTCTTAAAGAATAAACATTTTTTAATTTTATTAAGTAGTTATTTTTAAAGTTTTCTCTAAAATCATCACTAGGAAGTGCGTTTAAATAATCTTTCATACTAGTACTTTCATACCATTGTAATATACCTTCAAGCCCTTGCATTACATGCATATAAGTTGTAGTCCATATTTGTATATCTTTTGCGCTTGATAAGTGAGATAATACATCATAATAAAAGTCAGGTTGATGATGATTAAATCTCAATTTTTTTCCTTCAAAATAAGGTCTATATTTTTTTACATATTCTAATTCATATAGCGCTTGTTGACCTTTAATATTATCTACTAATGGCAATTGTATTGCTATAGTTCCACCTATATTCAATAAAGCATACCATTTTTTTATCAATTCTTCATGATTTGTCATACGTTGAATAGCAGCATTTGAAAATACTATATCGAATTTCCCCAATGCACTTAAATCCCATGTAGCATCCATTAATCTGAAGTCCATATCTGGATAAAGTAATCTAGCTTTTTCAATCATAGTAGGTGAGTTGTCTATACCGATAATTTCAGCATTAGGCCATCTTCTCTTTAACTCGTTAGTACTATTACCAGAACCACAACCTATATCTAGGATACGATTAGGATTATCTATTCCTATTCTTGAGATTAAGTCTTTTGCAGGTAAAGTTCTTTCTTTACCGAATTTTAAGTATAAATCTGGATTCCAATCTATCATTTTAAAATTCCCCCTTTGAAAAAAAACTCTATATACTATGAATTAAAGCACTATTAAGTTGAAAGTGCAAGAAGAAAAAAATAAATTTCATTATAAGTAAAAATATTTTTATATATATTTTAAAATTAATTTTT
>NZ_CABQXJ010000014.1:0-46383 GCF_902468165.1 uncultured Intestinibacter sp. | reverse complement strand
AAATATGTATTTTATATATATAAAATTAATTTTTAAGTTGACAACTTTTTTTAATATAATAAAATTAAGGTATAAGCTAATAATAAAAAGTATTTAGCTTATAAATATAAATTTTTGAAACTATATATTTAATCAAATAACAATAAATAGATAGTTTCATTTATAAAAATACTTTAAATGGAGGAAAAAATGATGAAAGTAATTAGAAAAGACTTTGCAAAATTATATAACTTTTTTTACTTTATGTTCTGGGGCTTTTATTTTAGCGCTGGACACTTTTACTGTAAAAATATAAAAAATAAATCTTTTCTAATGAGTTCATATTAATCTTAATTTAAAGGTTAAATCTTAAAATATGGAATTGGTAAATAATACTTATTTTATAAAAGAGGACTCTTAGGAGTTCTCTTTTTTTAATAACACATAGTAAATGATGCATTTAGATATAGGAAGGGTGATAGGATGGAGTTACTAGAAGACTATAGAGTAGAGATCGATAAAATAGATAGAGAAATAACACAATTATTAGAAAAGAGAATGAACGTTGCAAAAGCTATTTCTAAATATAAAATGGAAAATAACATGCAAATTTTTCATCCGGATAGAGAGAAAATGGTTATAGAAAAAAACAAGGGATATTTAGAAAATAAGGAGTATGAAGAATTAGTAGAAAGTTTTTATGATAACCTGATGTATTTGAGTAGATTAGTACAACAAAAAGAAATATATCCAGAAAATAAAATATATACTAAACCTTATAAAAATGATAGGGAAAATTTAGTAGTAGGATATCAAGGTGTAGCAGGCTCATTTGGAAATGAAGCTATGCTAAAATATTTTAAAAATATAAAAGAAGCTAAATCATATGAAAAATTTGAAGAAGTGTTTAAAGCCGTTGAAAGTGGGGAAATAGAATATGGAATACTGCCAGTAGAAAATTCATCAACTGGTGGAATTGGAACTGTAGAAGATCTATTAAAGGAATATAATTTATATATTGTTGGAGAAGAATGTATAAAAATAAGTCAAAATCTAGTTGGAATAAAAGGTGCTACAGTAGATGATATAAAAGAAGTTTACTCTCATCCACAAGGATTTGAACAAAGTACAAAATTTTTCGATAAGCATAAAAATTATAATTTAATTCCTTATTCTAATACAGCAATATCAGCAAAATTAGTATCTGATTTAAAAGATAAGAGTAAGGCAGCGATAGCATCTGAAAGAGCTGCAAAATTATATGATTTAAAAATAATTAAAAAAGATGTAAATGATTTAAAAAACAATTATACAAGATTCATTGTTATAGGTAGAGATTTAGAGTGTGATGAAACCTGTGATAAAGTAAGTATATTATTCTCAGTTGAAGATACTAGTGGAGGATTATATAATTTAATAAGAGATATTAAAGAATTTGGTTTAAATATGTCAAAAATTGAATCTAGACCAAATAGAAATAACCCTTGGAACTATATATTCTTTGTAGATTTTGATGGAAATCTATTTGATGAAAATATAAAACAAGCGGTAAATGTAATTGCAAGAAACTCTAAATATTTTAAACTTTTAGGTTGTTATAGAGATATTAAGTGTAAATAAATTTTAAATTAATACACATATATATAAAAATAATCATTTAAAATAAAGAGATAAATATGCCATTAAAAATATAAAATTTATTGTGGAGGATAAAGTTATGATAGTTGTATTAAAAATAGGATATACACAAGACCAATTAAATGAGATATTAAACTTCTTAAAAGTAAGAGGATTAAGAGTATCTATATCTCATGGGAAACAAATGTGTGTTATAGGAGTTATAGGCGATACTACATTAGTAGATCCAGATGAAATATTAGCTTTCTCATATATAGAAAAAGTTATGAATGTAAGCGAACCATACAAAAAAGCTAATAGATTATTCCACCCAGCAGACACTATTGTCGATGTAAATGGAAGTAAAGTCGGTGAAAATTTTGTAGGAATAATGGCAGGTCCTTGCTCAGTAGAAAGTGAAGAGCAAATAATAGAAGTAGCAAAAGCAGTAAAAAAATCAGGGGCAAACTTCTTAAGAGGAGGAGCTTTTAAACCGAGAACATCACCATATAGTTTCCAAGGTTTAGAACTAGAAGGATTAGAATTATTAAAAATAGCAAAACAAGAAACTAATCTTCCAATAGTAACAGAATTAATGTCTACAGCGTACTTAGATAAATTTGTAGAAGATGTAGATGTAATACAAATCGGTGCAAGAAATATGCAAAACTTTGATTTATTAAAAGAAGTTGGTAAGACTAAAACACCAGTATTATTAAAAAGAGGAATGAGTTCTACAATAGAAGAATGGCTGATGAGTGCAGAGTATATAATGGCTGAAGGAAATGAAAATGTAATTCTTTGTGAAAGAGGAATAAGAACATTTGAAACAGCGACAAGAAACACATTAGACCTAAGTGCAGTACCAGTTATAAAACAAAAATCACATCTGCCAATAATAATAGACCCATCTCATGCAACTGGGAAACGTGACTTAGTAGAACCACTTGCAAAAGCTGCTATGGCAGTTGGTGCAGATGGACTTATGATAGAAGTACACAACAATCCAGAAAAAGCATTATGTGATGGAAAACAATCAATAAAACCAGACGCATTTGATAAAATAATGCAAACTGTAAAAAAATATGCAGAAGTAGAAGGTAAAGAGATAGTATTAGGAGATACAATAATACTATAAAAATAATAGAAGTTTTAAGGGGTAAATAATTAAATGTTTAAAATAATATAAAGCATTCAAAGTGGATGTGGGAGGAGAATAGATATGATAATAGTAATGAAACCAGGATTCACACAAGAAGAATTAAATGAAGTTGTTGAAGCAGTAGAAAGCAGAGGAGCAGCAGTCGATAAAATAGAAGGTATTGCAACATCTGTATTGGGCTTAGTGGGGGATACATCATATATAGATCCAGATGAATTATTGACATTTAAATGTGTAGAAAAAATATTAAAAGTACAAGAACCATATAAAAAAGCTAATAAATTATTCCATCCAGAACCTACAATAGTAGATGTGAACGGAACAAAAGTAGGTGGAGGACATCTTGGAATAATGGCTGGACCTTGTTCTGTAGAAAGTGAAGAACAAATCGTAGAAATAGCAAAAGCAGTAAAAAAATCAGGGGCAAACTTCTTAAGAGGAGGAGCTTTTAAACCGAGAACATCACCATATAGTTTCCAAGGTTTAGAACTAGAAGGATTAGAATTATTAAAAATAGCAAAACAAGAAACTAATCTTCCAATAGTAACAGAATTAATGTCTACAGCGTACTTAGATAAATTTGTAGAAGATGTAGATGTAATACAAATCGGTGCAAGAAATATGCAAAACTTTGATTTATTAAAAGAAGTTGGTAAGACTAAAACACCAGTATTATTAAAAAGAGGAATGAGTTCTACAATAGAAGAATGGCTGATGAGTGCAGAGTATATAATGGCTGAAGGAAATGAAAATGTAATTCTTTGTGAAAGAGGAATAAGAACATTTGAAACAGCGACAAGAAATACATTAGACCTAAGCGCAGTACCAGTTATAAAACAAAAATCACATCTGCCAATAATAATAGATCCATCTCATGCAACTGGTAAACGTGACTTAGTTGAGCCACTTGCAAAAGCGGCTATAGCAGTTGGTGCAGATGGACTTATGATAGAAGTACATAACAATCCAGCAAAAGCACTATGTGATGGAAAACAATCAATAAAACCAGATACATTTGATAAAATAATGAAGCAATTGCAAGTATACACTGAATTAGAAGGTGTAACAATATAGTATGAAAATCACAATTGTCGGTTTAGGAGTTATTGGTGGCTCCTTTGCCATGGCATTTAAAGAAGCTGGTTTTGACGATGTATATGCTATAGATTTAAATAAAGAATCAATAGAAAAAGCAAAAGATATGGGAATTATAAAAGATGGTTCAGATAATGCAAGAGAGTTTCTAAAAATATCTGACTTAGTGATTATATGCATTTATCCGAAAATAATAAAAAATTTTATCCTAGAGAATAAAAATAATTTTAAAGATGGCGCTATAGTTACAGATGTTGCAGGGATTAAAGGAACCTTAATTAAAGAATTAGATGATATTATACCAGATAATATAGATTTTATTTTTGGTCATCCTATGGCAGGGCGTGAAAATAAGGGAATTGACCATGCAAGCGCCCAATGTTATAAAGGTGCCAATTATCTATTAGTAGATACAGAGAGAAATGATGATGACAATGTCCTCTTTTTACAATCTATAATATATAAGCTTGGTTTTAAAAGAATTATAAGAATTAGCTCAGATTTTCACGACCAGATTATCGCATTTACTTCACATCTGCCGCATGTTATGGCAGTATCATTGATAAATAGTGATGTGGAAGCTAGAAATACAGAAATCTATATGGGAGGAAGCTATAGAGATGCGACAAGAGTTGCAGACATAAATGAAGATTTATGGACTGAGTTATTTTTAGGAAACAAAGAAAATTTACTAGAAGTAATTGATGACTTTATGGCAGAAATGTCTAGATTTAGAAGTGATTTGGTAAAGGGCGACAAAATAGCGCTAAATAAACGATTAAAAAGAGCTACAAAAAGAAGAAGACGTTTAAATAAATAGAAAAAGCCCAGAGATATTTAAATTTATCCTGGGCTTTTTTAATTCTAAGGAAATTATATATTATCTGGTTTGTGGATAATGTATAATTTCCAACCTATTAACTAAAGCAACGGACGCAGTCGTTGGCGCCATGAGCGAAGTGAATTTTAAGCAACGGACGCAGTCGTTGGCGCCATGAACGAAGTGAATTTTAAGCAACGGAATCTTTGATTCGTTAGCGCAATGAACGAAGTGAATTTTTTTATTTTACAGGTGGGAGTAATATAAGCAAAGCCAGGTTCAAAAATTTTCAAATTTATTTGATTATTTTTCGAACAATTTTAATGTATAATTATAGTATGGGCAGTTTTAGTTCGAGCATAAATATAGTCTAATTTAATTAAAAAAGATAGATTATTTATAAAAAGGGGGAAGATAAAATGAATGTTATAGGTCAAGTTGTTGAGCACAAATCTCTTGGGGAGGGGAAAATTTGTGATCATAAAATCAGAGAGAGAGAGTCATATATTATCGTTGATTTCTCTGGTGACCAAAAAGAATTCCAATTCCCAGATATTTTTAAAAACATTATTAGAGCGAAGGACGAAAAATTCAAGGCTTATGTGGCTGATTTGGTACAAAAAAAGGAAGATATAGATAGAAAAGAGGCAATCATCAGACAAAGAGAGATTGAAAAAGAACAGAAAAATCTTATTAGGGATGAGCCGATAATTAGAAAGACAAAAGTAGGAAAGAGAGCGAAAAAGGAAGGTAAGAAAATAACTTCTACAAAGGAAAAGGGCAAACATAACAAGAGTTATAAAGGGCATAATATAGCATTTAAGTGCAATTATTGTGATGGTGGTAAGTCCAGCGAACAAGTTGGATTTAGTGGGATATGTAGTAACAGAACGATTGCTCAAAATATCGATAGGGGCAGGGGCGAATGGTGCAAATTCCAAGACTGCGCATGTCGACATTATTACGACAATATGATTGATAGAGATGAGTTGGAGCAAATTTATGAAAATGAGGGTATTTGCTATGAAAGTGATTTGTTGAAGAATTGGACTGCATATGCAGGCGCTACCCTCGATGAAAAAAGTGAGTCAGTTCCAAGAAGAATAGTCGGAGCGAAGGAAAATCACCTTGCAATCTTAACAACTGTAAATCCAGACATGGCAGAAGACAAGCGATATATATTTGCGGTGTTTTTGATTGATGAGGTGTTTGCGGGTGACCCTGAAAATAACGAAGAAGGATACGTTATGTCTGCTCCAAAATCGAGATATAGAATAAAACTTTCAGAAGGTGAAGCGAAAAAAATGCTCTTTTGGAATTATTACAGCAACAGCGGAAAAAAGGAAAACACAAGATGGGGAACTGGCTTGTTTAGATATATGACAGACCAAATGGCAGTACAAGTTTTGAGAGATATTGCAGACATGAAAAAGGGTACAAAGTACGAAAAATCTGCAGATGACCTTCTAAAATATTTTTGCAGCATAAATAATATCGACTTAACAAGTATCGGCCCCGAAGTAGGCGCATTAAAACAAAGTGAGTAATATAAATTTGAGCAGCTTATTGTTAAAACCAATTTTATCAAAAAATAAAAATGGGGGTAAAATATATGAATAATAACCAAGTGCCACAAAACACAGATAAAGGATTAAAAAATATTTTACTTGGAACACAAATGCAAAAAAATACTATCGCAATAATCGCGGGAGTTGTAGGAATTATCTCGTTGTTTTTACCATATGCAAAAGCACAGGCTTTTGGATTTTCTCAAAGCGTGTCATATATACAAACTGGTAACGGCATCGTCTTATTAATACTTATTTTGATTGCAATGGGAGCGTATATTGCAAGAAGGGGAGGAATTGGTTTTATTTTATCAGCAATAGCAGCGCTTTTAACTATAGTCGATTTTATGTCTATAGCTAGTGTTGTTCAGGATTCATACGGAATAGCATCACATGGAATGGGCGCATATTTAGCAGTTATCGCAACAATAGCAATGACTGTAGCCGCATTTATAGGAGCTAATTCGATTATAAATAACAAATGATTTAAATTTTAGATATATAGTTTGATTAAGCAGTGCTTGTGCGCTGCTTAATTTATTTTTTATGCATTCTATTCAATTTATTTTAATTTTAATGTGCGCTACATTATTAATTTTAATGTACGCTAGCTGATTTATTTTAAAATGATATTCATTATCAAACACACCCCCAACAATGCTATAATTTAAATAAGAAAAGGGGTGTTATTTATGAGTTTTGATGAATTACTCAAAATCCTATTAATATTTAAATAATGTTTCGATACTGGAATATTGTGGTATACTACAATTAAAGACCAAAATGGGAGGGGTATAACATGATAGAAATAATAAAACCAGAAGAAATATTAGCAGAGTTAGAAAGAATAACTCAAAAGGATCTAGAATGTATATATATCACAACAAATGCATTCGATATATATTTAAATGATGCGAGTTCGCTAAAGATGGACACAAACAAGGGGATAACTGGTATATATTTCAACACAAATGTGAACATGGAAAAATTCAAAGTAGATTCTATTGAAAAATTAGTACATGCAACAGAAGCATTTGACATGTTTACTGAGTATTATGATGAAGATGACGAATACGACTATTACAGAATTGACTTCAAAGACAGCGAAGTAAAAATATTCTTTAATAATGAACTATAAAACGAAAGGCTAGGTAGCAATACCTGGTCTTTTTATATTAAAAAACTATATGTTGGAATAAAATACAAATGAATATAAAAAACGTTATAATATAAATAGGCATAATTACGATATACTAAAAATAATTTTTATGGGGTTGTATAGAGTAGTTATTGATAAGAGATAAAATGGGAAAAGGGAATATTAAAGGAGAAATTTAGCATTATGGAACAATTAAACAACAATGTGATAGGGGAGTTTTTTGAAAAATTAGGAATACTAGAGGAAAATGATAGAGATGAATTTTTCAAGAAAATAGATGAAAAGCATAAGGTGAATTTAACACAAGATTTGGATTTGGCAGTAGCTCTTAGAAAAGATAAAGGAAACGGAAAAATATACACGGTAAAAAATAAAGATTTAGAAACAACTATGGATTTTGCCGGATATTACTATGATTTATATAGACAATTTTTTGCATGGTTTATAGATTTTAAAAATTCATATGATAAAAACCTAGATGGAAAGAAAATACTTGATTTAGGATGTGACAATGGTATAACTACTTGTTTTATTGCAAATCTTTATCCAAATTCAGAAATAATTGGTGTGGATAAGTGTAAAAAGGGAATTAAATGTGCAGAGGAAATAGCTCAAAAACTAGGGGTTGAGAATGTAAAGTTTGAAGCAGTTGATGCAAAAAAAGTGGACAAATTCTTTAAAGAAGAAAAATTTGATTTAGTTATATCTAATAGATCAATGCTTGAAATTACTAATTTACCTAAATTAAAAAGCTTTTGGAGCATAGATGAGGTTGAAAATTCAATAGTTGTTGCAAATAGTGTACTTAAATTCTTCAAAAGCGTAGAAAAGGTAATGACACATGATGCAAAACTTATAACATTCGAGAGATTAGATGGTCTTGAAGAGATATTAAACTTTATAAAATCTATGCATGCATCAGGATTATATGCAGATACAGATGCTATGTGTAAAATCCAATTTAACGAACTTAATGATGTTGAACAAATGCCACTTATAGTATTTGATAAAACTGAAAGAGATGAAATAGGATTTTATGATGCTATTGAAATATATAATAAACTTCCAATTTTAAATAAACAAAAAGACATAGAAGACGAATTTGCAATAGAACTACAATTTAAAGCACTTGGCGAAAAAGAATTAGTATATGGTACACAAATAGACTATAAAACTGGAGTAGGTAGTGAGAGAAGAGAAGTTTGGAAAGTTGGAGATAAATATGTAACTTACAAATACAGTAATGTTGGCCGTAGAGAATTAGTAACAGAAGGAATAGAAAAAGATAAAGCTATAAATGAAATCAGAGCAATGTCTAACTTTATCGGAAGAATTGGTCATAAGGTTACAGAATATCATAGTATAGAAGAGAGAGAAAAACTTGTAAAATAGATAAAAACTCCCATGTTGATTTAAATTTCGATGTGGGAGTTTTTAATATATTTGATTTATTTTAGATTTTAGATGATTGCAATATTATACGCATTTTGCGAAGTTAATATAAAGTCTATTACATAAGCCTGTGAAACTGTCAATATATAATTAAAATGGATTGAAAATAGATTCTGATAGCTAACTTAGTGATTAATAATATATAATATAATTAAGTTCGCAATTGTTATATATTACGAATGAAATGAAGGGGGGAATTAGTATGTTGAAAATTTCATTATTTATGTCATGTGCATTATTATTCGTATCATGTATGTTTTTTCTTCTTAAAGATAAAGCATCCATATTAATCACTGGATATTATTTCATATCAAAAAATGAAAGAGAATTATATGATGAATTTAAACTAAGTAAAGATTATGGAATAATAATGTTAAAATTAGCTTTAATACTTTTAGTAGGAGCAATTGGCTATGTTCTAATATCTAAATTAGTTTTATGGATATCGATTGTTATTTGGATTGTATACTTTGTGAAATTTACTGTTACTTTTAGATTTGATAAGTATAAAATTAATACTAATAATTAATTTTATTAGTATTAAACAATATTAATATATTGCGAATCACTTACAACAAATTAAACAAGCATGCCTTAGTATCTGTTGACATTACTAAGACATGCTTATTTTTTTTATTATCATACAGATTTTATTATAATTTTCTTATGCTTCTGCATCACATAATTCATGGTTAGGGGCATCATTTGTTTCTTCTTTTTTAAATAATGTTCTCGACAAGAAGAATAAATAAACACCACATATTACGATTTGAACAATTGTAGATGATGGAGTTGCAAGACCAACTCTAAATAAAGAAACTGGTTCAATTTTACTCATAACATAAGCAACAGGTATTCTCACGAAGAACGCACCGACTATACCTTGAATCATTACGATTGTTGTTTTTCCACATCCATTTAAGAAACCAATCATGCAGAATAAAAATGCAGTAAAGAAGCAGTCTATTGCATATGATTTTAGATAATCCCAAGCAGCAAGAATAACTTCATGATCAGTAGAGAATATCGAAGAAAGCATATCTCCTTTGAAAAATGCCAAGAAGAACATGCAAACACCACAGCATAATGAAGTTCCAATTGCATAAATAAGTGCTTTTTTTGCTCTGTCGTATTTTTGTGCTCCGTAGTTTTGTGCCACAAATGCCGAAACACCTTGTGAGAATGACGATGGAACAAGCATTATAAACGCCGCTAGTTTTTGGGCAACACCCATACCAGCTGATGGAACAACACCCATAGAATTACCAATCATTACGATTACTAAGAATGATATTTGAACAAGTAGTTCTTGTAGAGCTATCGGTGCACCGAATTTTATTATTTGTGAAGTTAGCCCTTTGTGGAATTTTATGCTTTTTAGCGAAAACTCAAAAGGCAATCCTCTTTTTGCGATTATTACTAGCGATAAAATAACGCTGACAGCTTGTGCAAGAACAGTTGCAAACGCAGCCCCAGTAGATGCCATATTAAAATAACCGACAAATACTAAATCGCCTACAATATTTACAATACATGCTATTAAAACAGTCATAAGTGGAGTTTTTGCATCTCCAAGCCCTCTAAAAATACCGCCGATTACGTTGTATGCAACTATAAAAATAGACCCAGCACAACAAATTCTGATATAAGTTGAAGTGCTATCAAATGCCTCTTTTGGTGCATTCATAAATGACGCAACGCCTGGCGCAAATGTAACGAAAACAATAGTTAAGATGATTGCTATTACTGCAAATATTGAGATACCGCTGCCGACAACATCACCAGCGTCCTTTTTCTTTCCTTGACCTAGTTTTTGACCTATTAATATAGTTATTCCCATTGCAAGCCCTGTAACTGTAAGAGTTATAACTTGCATAAATTGACTCCCAGTCGAAACAGCAGAAACATCCGCCGCATGACCAAATCTACCAACTACAAGTAAATCCACCGCACCATACATAGTCTGCAAAAATAATGCCGCTAATATAGGGATGATGAATGTTACTAGAGGTGAGAAAATTTTTCCCTGTGTAAAATCTTTAACCTTTGACATATATGTGCCTTCCTTTCCAAATTTTAATATAGTTATTTTCATTGATTTATATAAGGTTTATATCAATATAGATAGATTTATATCAATATAAATCAATTTATATATATAGACTTATATTGATAATCTTTAATTTAAAATAACAGTGCTATTCAATATTTGATCTAATTTTACCCAACATATTTAAAAGACTGTTTATCTCGTCTTGCTCCATATTTTCTAATAATTTACCTTCAACAGAATCTATAGCAGATGAGATTTTCCTTGATATTTCAACAGCCTTTTCTGTTAAAACAAGTTTTTTCAAACGGGCATCACCAGCTACTGGCACCCTCTTTATAAGATCGTGTTTTTCCATATTATTAAGCATAAGACTTACCGAAGAACGCTTTAAATCAAACTCAAGCTCCAAGTCCTTTTGGAATATGTCTTTGTCTTTATTGTCAGTTATAAAATCTATTACATATGCCTGAGATACTGTGATATTGTCATCAATCACGTTTAAAACAGCAGCGTCCACCTTTCTCGATATTATACGACTAAGCTTATTTATATGTAGTCCTATTGGAAATTGTGATTTCATATTTGCCTCCTAGAAAAAATGTTTTGTACAAAACTATTTATCTATAATTGTTTTGTACAAAACAATATTACAAGGATAATTCAAAAATGTCAATAAATAAGTATCTCAATAAATAAGTATATTGATATAGATATTAATATACAACTTAAACCAAGAATATAAATCACCAAAAAATATTGGTAAAATAAATATATAGTGATAAACTTACAACATAGACAATAAATAATATTTGGAGGAAATTATGAACAAAAGGGAATTTAATTGGGCAATATTAGGAACAGGGGTAGTTGCAAATGAAATGGCAAATGCTTTGAAAAAAGCGGGCAAATCAATATATGCAGTCGGCAATAGAACACACAGCAAAGCAGTGGATTTTGCAGAAAAATACGGAGTTAAAAAGGTATACGACGATTTTCACGAGATGTTTTCTGATAAAAATGTGGACATAATCTACATAACAACACCGCACAACACACATATAGACTTTATGATGGAGGCGATCTCTAACGGCAAACATATACTTTGCGAGAAATCAATCACATTAAATAGCGACGAGTTAAACAAAGCGATCGAACTTGCAGAGAAAAACAACGTCGTGTTAGCAGAGGCAATGACTATTTACCACATGCCTTTATATAAAAAGTTAAAAGAAATAGTAGAGCGTGGCGATTTAGGTGAAGTCAGAATGATTCAGATGAACTTCGGAAGTTACAAAGAGTACAATATGAAAAATAGATTCTTCAATATGAACCTAGCAGGTGGGGCACTTCTCGATATAGGAGTTTATGCTATTTCATTTGTGAGATGGTTTATGTCATCAAAACCAAACCAAGTGCTAAGCCAGGTGAAATACGCACCAACAGGAGTAGACGAACAAGCGGGAATCCTTCTTATGAACGACGAGCAACAGATGGCGACAATATCACTTACACTTCACTCAAAACAACCAAAACGAGGAATGATATCTTGTGACAAAGGGTATATCGAAATTATGGAATACCCAAGAGCACAAAAAGCAGTCATAACTTATACAGAAACAGGCGCAAGAGAAGAGATAGAAGTCGGCAAACACGAAGACGCACTGTTTTACGAAATGCAAGACATGGAAAACGCAGTAATGGGCGATAGAGAAGTCGCTCACCTTGAGTATACGAAGGATGTTATGGAGATAATGACTGGGATAAGAAGAGAGTGGGGACTTGTTTATCCTGAGGAGAGATAATATGCCAACGTATACAATATTTGCAGGGGTTAACGGATGTGGAAAAACATCAATATATAAATCTGTGATGAAGTAAATATATATGATAATACAGATAGATTTAAAGAAATAATATATTTTAAAGATGGAAATCTAATTTGGAATGACAATACCATTCCCAAATGGGCAAATAAGTTAGTAAAGTAAAATTTACTAACTTATTTTTTTAGTGCAAAGGAAATTATAATCATCTTTACATTGTGGATAAATATAATTTCCTTTAATGCGTTTCAAAGAAATCTACATCTTTAAGGATATGAATGTACTTTAATAATAGGGTATGTTTTAAATAAATGTTGATATTTTTATATTTTATCATAAAAAAGCAGGGGTATTAATTACCTCTGCTTTTTAGTTCGTATTTTATTAATATTGTTTCTCTATTTTATGTTCCCAACAATACTATTATTAATTTAAGTCTAAATACCTAACATAGTAGAAATTATTATATAAAGAGTAGTGATAAAAAGTAATACCTCTACGACTAAATAAGAACTTATTTTTCCAGTTTCTTTATAATGATTAATTGTATTTTTTGTTTCAGGTATAAATGCAATCAATAACCCTATAAGACTAATCGGATATTTTGTGTAAAAAAAACCTGAGATTATAAGAATTAGTCCCACTACAAAAAAAATATTAAATTTACCTTCACTTGAAAAAAACTTTTTCAATATGTCATCCCCCTCCTATGCTTTTATGCTATTTGTCATCTGTATGATTCTAAATGCACTGCTTCTTCACATTATATTAAAAATTGCGTAATTATTTTTCATTATACTATATTTCTGATTTCTTTATAACTATTTATATGAATTGTAGTGTTCTTAATTTGAAATCTTTTACTCTAGTGTAAGCATATACTACATTGCTTTGCACAATAAAATTCTTAGTTTTAATAGAATCTTTGTCACTTTCAAATATTCTTAGCCATTTAAACCAGTGCATATAGTTGGAAATATATTTACTTGCCACACCATTAAATCTACCCATCCATCTCTTTAAATTACTGTGTAAACTATTAATGTGTTGAATATGGTAAATATCTTCTTTATGCTTACCTGTTTTTATACGTTTATGGTTTAAATTGAAATCTGTAGCAAATCTAATGTAAGATTTGTGGCTATCTGTGCATAATATAGAATTCTCACCGATATGACCTTTATATAAATTTTCAAGCTCTTTATATGTCATTCTACCTTTGCATAATGGTTCTATTATTAAATTACCTTGTCTATCTAAGGCTGTGGCTATACATATCTGTTCTTTAGATATACCTCTCTTTTTAATAGATTTACCTCTTTTATGAGATTCTCTTGGCATATTAATAGTTTTTGTTCCTTTAAAACTTTCGGCAAAAAAGACTTCATCAGCCTCTATTAAGCCATCAACATGACCAGTTCCTAAAAAGGAACTTATGCAATCAAGAATTTTATGTCTCCAAAAGAAACTCGTCGCTATATTTATGCCTACAATTTTAGCAGATTTTCTTATTGATAAGCCCATAATCATACATTTTGCATATTTAAGCCACTTATCTAATGATTTTTTACTTCTATATACGGCAGAGTTTGTAAAATCAGTAAAAGTCCTTTTACAATCTTTACAGATATATCTTTGTTTTCCATTATATTTACCATTTTTTGATATTAACTCAGAGCTACAGTGAGGACATACCTTTCCCTTAGAAAATCTAAACTCTTTGACATCTTCATAAATTTGTTCTACTTGAGAGTTTGATACAAGAAATTCTTCCAAATAAGATAGTAACTCTTCTACTTGATTCAATGGTAATGTTTGTATATCTGTTAATATAGACTTTATACTTGGCATTCTACAACCTCCTAAACATTAATATATCTATATTATAACCTAAATATATAAAAATATCTATTTTCAACACTAAATTAAAACATAGCCTAATAATAAAATTATATATTAAAAACATAGATGCTGTGAAAATTTAAAGTATGATTATAATATAAATTTTAATATAATATATTATAGAGAAATTATATTAATAGGGGGTATAAAAGTGGAAAATAAGATATGGACGTTTTTTGCAAATCCTAAATATTGGTATGTAGATGATTTTTTAAAGAGTAAAAAATCAGACAGTGAAATTTATTACTCAATTAATACACATCATAAAGACAGATTTAAAATAGGAGATATAGGGGTAATAAGAGTAGGGAAAGATTCTAGAAATAAATCGCAGTTAGATTCTAAAGAAAAGATGAATTCAGGCGTTTATGCCATAGTAAAAGTTATGTCTACGCCTGAATTAGTAAAAGATAATGATAGTGAATTTTATGCAAATAAAGATGATGCAGATAAAGAAAAATGGAGAGTAAAAATAAAAGTAACTAAAAATTTAATAGATTCACCTATAGTATTTAATGAAAAAAATAAAGTAGAACTAGAAAATGATAAATTTTTAGTTAATGGATTTCAAAGAGCTACAATGCCATTAGAGGAAGATGTATTTTATAATATACTCGCATTAATTGATGAAAGCAATAATATGAGTATAGATACATATGAAAAAATTATTGGTATTAAAAACTTAGGAAATTCGGTTAAAGGTATTGAACTTTTAAATAGAATTTACGCAAATTCAAGTATAGAACAAAAAGAGAGACTTGTTAAAACAATAGAAAGAGGAAGTATAGCAAAGGAAATAAAAAAACATATTCAGTATAAGTGTCAAATGTGTGAAGTATTAGGGGCGAATCCGTATTCATTTAAGAAAAACAATGGTGAATATTATGTTGAAACACATCATATAATACCTGTTTCAGATACTAAAAACTCTAAATTGTCAGTAGAGAATTTAATATGTTTATGTCCGAATCATCATAGGCAAGTACATTATGGAAATGTAGAGCTTATAAATAATAATGATACTTACTTAGAATATAATATAGATGGAATACAAGTTAAAATAGATAAAATAAAATTAAATAAATATTAATTAATATAATTATTCTTAGTATATAACTTTTATATTATGCAAGTAAAAAGTAGGAGTATACCATTTAAAATACTCCTACTTTTTTTATTTCAAAAAACTATATCCATCCAAAAACAATAGTATATTTTAAACCCTTCTGACCCAACAACCTATAAAAATATAGTATAATAGAAAAAAGTAGAAGTTTTCGATAAATAGTGACATCAAGAGCAAAAACATTTAGAATATATATGGAATTAAAAAAGCAGAAATCGAATAATTATAATTTATAGGAAATACAAGGGGGATAGCAATGATAAGACCAATAGTAAAAGATGTATTATTTCTAGAACAAAAATCAGAGCCAGCAACAAAAGAAGATAAATCAATAGTAACTGATTTAATCGATACACTAAAAGCAAATCTTGACGGTTGTGTAGGGCTTGCAGCAAATATGATAGGGTTCAAAAAGACAATACTAGTTTTTGCTGTAGGAGGAAATATAATAGTCCCTATGGTAAACCCTGTTATACTAAAAAAAGAAAAACCTTACAAAGCAGAAGAAAGCTGTCTGTCTTTAGAAGGAGCAAGACCCACAACTAGATACGAAACAATAGAAGTAAAATATCTAGATGCAAATTTCAAAGAAAAAACACAAGTATTTAACGGATTCGTAGCCCAAATAATCCAACACGAAATGGACCACTTTGAGGGTATAATAATCTAACAAAAAGGAGTAGGTATAAAATATATCTACTCCTTTTTTGAGCAACGGAATCTCCGATTCGTTGGCGCCATGAACGCAGTGAATTTTGAGCAACGGAATCTCCGATTCGTTGGCGCCATGAAAGAAGTGAATGCATAACAAACCTAAAATTGCAAAAACTCTAACTAGAGGTGAAAGTATGAGACATAATCGAAAAATAAAAGAACCGATAATAGCAATTACAAAAGGAATGACAGAGGGGCATTCGCTTGAAAAGGCGCTTGATATGTTGCCTGTGGATAAAATTATAAAAAAGGGCGACAAGGTAATAATCACACCAAATGGAGTAAAAGATAAAAAGCCGAAAGATGGGGTTGTATCAGGACCAAAGACTCTTAAAAAATTAATACAATATGTCAAACAAAGAGAACCATCAGAAATATACATAGCATTTGGATCTGGAGGAACTGATAGCATGAAGGTCTTACAAACTGCGGGATTTGACAAAATAATAGAAGAAGAAAACGTAAAGTTTGTAGATATGAACTACGGTCCTTTCTTTGATATAGAGCTAGACGGACCGATTTTAAAATCGACACCTTTAAACAAAGTAATTGAAGATGCAGATGTTATAATTTCATTTACTCAACTTAAATATCACGAAGAGGCGACAATCACAGCGAGCATCAAAAACATCTGTCTTGGGTATCCTCCTGCTAGTGTGCATGGATTTCCGAAAAAGAACACAGGAATCCACGAAGACTTGCATGGATTTATACGCAGTTTTGCAAAACAAGTTCCAATCGATTTATCTATAATAAGTATGGACAAGGCTATGATAGGAACTGGGCCAATTTTCGGAAAGGCAGTAGACACACCAGGGCTTATAATCGCAGGCACAGACCCAGTTGCAGCAGACTGTATCGGTGCGAGATTGCTTGGATTTTTGCCACAAGCCGTAAATTATCTATACATGCTTTATAAAGATAATCTTGGAGAGGCCGAGCCACAAAAGATGACTATAAAGGGGCTTGATGTTAAAGAGGCAGAACAGCTATTTAGCAAATGTGCATATGGCGACAAAAAGAGCATCTTAGACCAAAAATATGTAAAAGACTTACACGACGAGAACAAAAAATAAGCTGAAAAATATAAAAAATCTTGTAACTTTTTGTAACTTGAGTACCTTATATTATTATGATAAATTGAAGATAATTTAAAAAATAAGGAGAAGGCGCATGAAAAAATTTATAAGTATTTTTATGGCGACAATAATGCTACTTTCATTAGTAGGGTGTAGTTCAAATAAAACTAAATCAGATTCAGTTTTATCAGAGGACTTAACAAAAATCGTAGAAAAAATCTACGAAACGGCTAATTTCGACGACAAAGAGATGAATGATTATCTAAAAGGATATGAAAATATTACATTAGATAAATCAAATGCAGATATGTACTTAGGAGATAGCAACATAGACTTCAAAGAAGGTATATGTTCAGAGCCAAGCATGAATGCAATAGCTTATGAATTAGTATTACTTAGATTAGACGATAATGCAGATGTCGAAGCTGTGAAAAAACAAATAAAAGAAAATGCAAATCCAAGAAAATGGATATGTGTTGAAGCTGAAGAAGTAGTAGTAGAAAACGTAGGAAATGTAGTACTATTTTTAATGGCGGATAAAGAAGAAGCGACTCCAATAAAAGAAGCTTTCTTAAACTTAGCAAATTCAAAATAGAAAAAAATAGCCTGAGAAGAAATTTTTCAGGCTATTATTATATAAATTTGGAGGTTAAAAGTGTTATTTTCGAGCGTAAGTTTTTTATATTATTTCTTGCCAATTACTTTGATTTTATATTTTGTATCTAAAGACAAATATAAAAATATTATCTTATTATTGGCGAGTTTATTTTTCTATTTTTATGGAGAGCCAAAATACACAGTGTTGATGTTGATATCGGCGTTTAGTGCGTATATTCACGGTATTTTAATAGAGAAATTTAGAGAAAAAGGATATTCAAAATTATTTTTAGTAAGCGGTTTAGTAGTGAGTTTGGGTATTTTAATTGTATTTAAATATATGGATTTTATAATAAAAAACATAAATTATATCTCAAATTCAAATATAACACTATTGAGACTTGTGTTGCCGATTGGAATTAGTTTTTACACTTTCCAAGGGCTTAGTTATATTGTGGATGTGTATAAAAAAGATGCCAAAGTATGTAGAAGTTTTGTAGATTTTGCGACTTATGTATGTCTATTCCCACAACTTATCGCAGGGCCTATTGTGAGATATACTACGATAGAAGATGAGCTAAAAAACAGAACACATTCATTTGATAAATTTGCATACGGTGTAAATCGATTTGTGGTTGGTCTTGCTAAAAAGGTCATCTTGGCAAACAACTTAGGCATGATAGTCGACATTATGACTAAGAGTAATGAAAAAAGCGTGCTGTCTTATTGGATGGTGGCGATTTTCTTTTCTCTACAGATTTACTATGATTTTTCGGGATATAGCGACATGGCAATCGGGCTTGGGAGGATGTTTGGGTTTGACTTTTTAGAAAACTTCAACTATCCATTTATATCAAAGAGCATAAAAGAATTTTGGAGAAGATGGCATATTTCGCTTTCTAGTTTTTTTAGAGATTATGTATATATTCCTCTAGGTGGAAACAGAGTGAGCAGGGTAAGATGGATTTTTAACTTACTTATAGTGTGGAGTTTGACAGGGCTTTGGCATGGAGATAGCTGGAACTTTATTTTGTGGGGGCTTTATTTTGCTCTACTTCTTATAATAGAAAATCTGTTTTTACAAAATATCTTGAACAAACTTCCAGCATTAATTCAACATATATATGCAAAATTCTTTATCATAATAAGTTTTGTTATTTTTAATAATGAAAATATAAAAGATTTGTGGTCAAGTCTTTACAATATGTTTAATTTTAGGGGATTAGATTTATACAACGATTTTTCTACTTATTATCTAAAAAGCTACACAGTACTTTTAATAGTAAGTGTGATAGGTGCGACGCCCATTTTGAAAAATATTATTCAAAAGATAAACAAAAATGTCACAGGGCAAAAAGTCATATCTACAATAAATCCAATATTAAACATAGTTTTATTAGTTGTTGTGACAGCATATTTAATAGACGGTTCGTTTAATCCGTTTTTATATTTTAGGTTCTAGGAGGGATTAAGATGAACACAAAAATAAAAAACATAGTTATAAGCTGTAGTTTTGGTATTTTCTTAGTTTTATTTATGATAGTAAATATTTTTGCAAAAGACAAAGAAATATCTTATGAAGAAAGACGTAAATTAGCACAACTTCCAGAATTTAAGATAGAAAAATTATTAAATGGAAACTATTTTGAAGAGATGGAAGAATACTTACTAGATCAATTTTATCTTAGGGAAAACTTCAGAAAGATAAAGACTTTTGTAAATACAAAGATATTTCACGAAAAAGACAACAACGATATCTATATAGTAGATAACGGGATTTATAAAATGGAGTATAAATTAAACGAAAACTCAATTTACAACAGTGCTAATTTATACAACAAAATAGCCCAGACTTATTTTAAAAATTCAAATATATACTACACAATAGTTCCTGACAAGAACTACTTTGTAGCACAGAAAAATGGTTATCTACACCTAGATTATGAAAAACTTATAAATATAATGAAAAACAACACTCATAATATGGATTATATAGATATTACAAATGATTTAAAAATTGGAGATTACTATAGGACTGACTTGCATTGGAAGCAAGAAAACCTAACACAAGTTGCAGACAAAATACTGAAATCCATGGATAATGATAAAAAAAGAAATGATGCTTATAGAAAAAAAGTATTTGAGAATTTCTACGGTTCATACTACGGTCAATCGGCGTCTAATATAAAACCAGACAAGCTGACATACTTAAGTGACAAAACAATAGAAAATTGCAAGGTGTATGATTATGAAAAACAAAAATATGTAAAAGTATACGACGACAAAGACTTTAAAAACGTAGATTCATATGATGTGTTTTTAGGTGGGGCGAAATCTCTTTTAACTATCGAAAATCCATCAAACACAACAGGCAAAGAGCTCTATATATTTAGGGATTCGTTTGGGAGCAGTTTATCGCCACTTTTAATAAAAAATTATTCAAAAATACATCTTATAGATTTGAGATATATAAATTCAACGCAGTTTGAAAAATATATAAAAATAAAAGAAAATAGCGATGTTTTATTTATGTATAATACATCAATTTTGAATAATAGCAGTATAATTGCCAAGTTTTTTAGATAAAAATAAACAAACTGCAAGCATTTTACAAAAAATTATATAAAAACATATATAAGTTAGAAGTTTTACAAAAATCTACTTTAGAGATAAAATAAAAGATAGCAGATAATAAGTAATAAATAGGGGGAATATATGAAAAGAGAAATAACATCAAATTATGAAGCTGCATGCTTAAGATGGCAAGAAGTCTTTGTGAATATGGACAAAGACCGACTTAGAGTTCTTGTGCCAGAGCTTAAACTTGAGGGAGATTATCTTACAATATACCACTTTGGCAGAAAGTTCGGTATACATATTGAAACTGGGGAAATTATTTCAATGGAAGATGATCTTCCAATCTCTATCTCAGAAAAATTCAACATATATCTTTTGTTTTACTATGTGAAACCAGGGGCTAAAATAAAAGGCGAGTGGGTAACGTTTGAAAAATTAAAAAATACATCTCAATTTAAGCCCGCATTCGTAAGAACTGTCTTAAAACCTTTTGCAGAAACATTCGCAGGTCATATGGATAAATTACAATACGCATGCGAAAAAATAGGAGCAAAAAGGATAAAAGCATCTGACATGGGGTATGAAATAAATGCATTTGAATGTATGCCGATTCAGTTTTTATTTTGGGATGAAGACGAAGAATTTGAAGCTAGAGCAAGTATGCTATTTGATTTAGGTTCTACAGATTTCATCCACGAAGAAAGCATAGTCACAATTGCATCAGTCGGGGTTGAAAGACTGGTCCAAATAGCAGGGCTCGACAATAACTTAAATGGATTTGAGATGAAATAAATTTTCAAATTTATTACATTATATTACAAAACTGTAATAAATATGGAAAATAATGTCGACTTTATGGTATAGTGGAGCAGATAAAAGTAAAAAATTCAATAAATTAAGGGAAAAGATATATTTATTAATAAAGCATGATTATTTTTAAGGAGAAAAGATGGAGAATATAAACAAATTTCAGAGCTTAGTAATATTATTCATGGTAGCTTTAGGGATACTATTAGGTCAGATAGGATTTGTGCAGGAATATGCAGAGTACCTAATAACACCATTTTTAATGGTTATGTTATTTTTAGTATTTTTACAAATCCCGCTAAAAGATATATTAAAATCATCAAAAAATCTAAAATTTACTTTGACAGCAGTGATAATAAACTTTATCTGGACACCATTTTTAATCTTTATTTTAGGTAAAATATTCTTAGCTAATTATCCAGAATTATTAATAGGATATATAATGCTTATGGTGACACCTTGTACCGATTGGTACTTAATCTTTACTGGTATAGCAAAAGGTAATGTGGCGCTTGGCTCATCAATATTGCCACTAAATTTAGTTTTACAATTAGTATTATTACCGGTATATGTATTTTTAATAGGTGGAAACAGCGTAGATATGAATACGATTGATTTAGTAAAAGGCGTTGTATCGACATTAATAATTCCATTAGTATGCGCAATATTAATTAGAAAAATTATCTTAAATAAAATAAGCCAAGAAGATTTTGATGAAAAAGTTGCGACAAAGGCTTGTGACTACCAAGGATATTTTCTAAATGCAGCAATTGTAAGTATGTTTGCATCACAAGGCAAAATACTTTTAGAAAATATTCAAGTATTACTTATATTATTAATACCAGTATTACTATTTTTTATAATAAACTTTTGTGTAGGAAGATTAGTAGGAAAAGTTATGAAATTGAGTTATGAAGATAATGTATCACTAAATTTGACGACATTAGCGAGAAATTCACCTATAGCTTTAGCAATAGCAGTAGCAACATTTCTAGATAAACCATTAATATCTTTAGCTCTTATAATAGGCCCATTAATTGAGTTGCCGGTATTATTTATAATTGCGAAGATATTACTAAATATAAGAAGTAAAAAAATAGACATAATAGAAAACTAATAATTTATTTATAAAATAAGTTATATTCAAATTAGGAAGATATATAGAAACAGATAATTATAAATTACAAAAAAATCATTCAAAAATTATTAAAAAGATTACAACTAAAAATATTCATTTAATGCATATCTTAAAATCCATTATGTAGATATTAAGGATTTTCTTGTTTATTGAGAATATAAAAATAATTAGGGGGAAATAATTATGTGTGGATTTTCGGGTTTTATAGATAATATACCGAATAAGAAAAATGTTTTGGAGAGTATGATGGATGAAATAATCCATAGAGGTCCAGATGAAAGTGGAGAATATATAGATGAAAATGCCGCTTTAGGATTTAGAAGACTTAGTATAATCGGTGTAAGCAATGGGCTACAACCATTATACAACGAAGACGGAAGCTTAGCTTTAGTATTTAACGGAGAAATATACAACTACCAAGAATTAAGAGAAGACTTAATCAAAAAAGGACATATATTTAAAACAGAAACAGATAGTGAAGTATTAATACACTTATATGAAGATTGTAAAACTGAAATGGTTAAAAAACTAAGGGGGATGTTCGCTTTTGTAATTTGGGACAAAAACGAAAAAACTCTATTTGCCGCAAGAGACCATTTTGGTATAAAACCGTTCTACTATACTCAAGTTGAAAAAGACGGACAAAAAAGTTTAATATTTGGTTCAGAAATAAAGAGTTTATTGATGCATCCTAATTTTAAAAAGGAAGTAAATAAACACGCTTTAAAACCATACTTAACATTCCAATATTCAGTACTTGATGAAACTTTCTTTAAAGGAGTTTTCAAACTAAAACCAGGTCATTTTATGGTTTATAAAGACGGAAAAATAAAAATAGAACAGTATTGGGATGTAGAATTTAATCAAGAAAATATAGACTTACAAGAAAGTATAAATAGAATAAAAGATGCAGTTAGCGAATCAGTAGAAGTACACAGCCACAGTGAGGTGCCACTAGGTTCATTCTTATCAGGTGGAGTAGATTCAAGTTATATCGCAAAATGCCTTATGCCACAAAAGACTTTCTCAGTTGGTTTTGAGCAAGAAAACTTCGACGAATCAGACTTAGCAAAAGATCTATCTGACATATTAGGAATAGAAAATGTGAGAAAAATGATAACTGCTGATGAGTGTTTCGATATGTTGCCGACTATCCAATACCACATGGATGAGCCACAATCAAACCCATCTTCAGTGCCGCTATATTTCTTAGCACAACTTGCTAGAGAGCATGTAACAGTTGTTTTATCTGGAGAAGGTGCTGACGAAATCTTTGGTGGATATGAGTGGTATGATGATGATGAAAAACTTAAAAAATATAAAAAACTACCATCATTTATAAGAAAACCAGTAGCAAAAGTTGCTGAAAAAATGCCTTACTTCAAAGGTAGAACAACTCTTATAAGAGGTGGATCTTCTGTTGAAGACTACTTCATAGGACAAGCACAGATATTTGAAGAAAGAGAAGCGGTGGATATATTACAAAGTCCATATACAAAATCGCCATCAATAAAAGAAATAACAAGACCTGTATATAACAATGTAAAAAATGAAGATGATGTAACTAAAAAACAATATCTTGATTTAAAACTTTGGTTAGCAGGTGATATACTTCTTAAAGCTGATAAGATGAGTATGGCTCACTCTATAGAGCTTAGAGTTCCTTTCTTAGATAAAGAAGTTATGAAAGTTGGAGAAAGTATACCAACTAAATATAAAGTTAATGACGAAAATACAAAGGTTGCACTTAGATATGCAGCAAAAGAAGTATTACCAGAGGAGTGGGCGAAAAGACAAAAGAAAGGATTCCCAGTTCCAATAAGATTCTGGTTTAAAGAACAAAAATACTACGATATGGTTAAAGAAGCATTTACAAGTGATTATGCTAGTGAGTTTTTCGATACAGCAAAAATTGTTAAACTTCTAGATGACCACTTTAATGAAAGATGTAACAATGCCAGAAAAATTTACACTATATATGTATTCTTAGTGTGGTATAAGAGATTCTTTATCGCTTGCTAATTGTTTGTTGTATTTTTCTTTATTTTACATAAAAATTCAAAATAAGCGAAAATACTTATAAAATACTGAAAAATTTGTAAGATAAAAGAGGAAAATTGAAAGTAGTATAGAACATATAGTATTGTGAAGTTAATAAGACAACTAAAATGGTGTTTATTGGCAGAAAAACATATACTAATTAAATAAAAAAACAACATTAAATAATAGGATTTGACGTAACTAAATAATAAAAAATTAGGGGGAATCCATATTATGAATGAAAAACAATTAGAACAAATGAAATCTAAAAAAGGCTTTATAGCGGCATTAGACCAAAGTGGCGGAAGTACACCAAAAGCCCTTAGATTATATGGAATACCAGAGGATAAATACAACAACGACGACGAAATGTTTGATTTAATCCACGAAATGAGAACAAGAATAATAAAAAGTCCTTCATTTACTGGTGATAAAATAATCGGTGCGATTTTGTTTGAAAAAACAATCGAAAGAAAAATCGACGATAAATTTACAGCAGATTATCTATGGGAAGAAAAGGGCGTAGTTCCTTTCCTTAAAGTTGATAAAGGTCTTCAAGAAGAAGCAAACGGCGTTCAACTTATGAAAGACATTCCTACTTTGGACGAACTTCTTAAAAAAGGTATTGAAAAACACGTATTTGGAACAAAAATGCGTTCTGTGATAAAATCTGCAAACGAAGAAGGAATAAAAGCTATAGTAGCTCAACAGTTTGATATAGCTAAAAAGATATTGTCTTACGATTTAGTTCCTATAATCGAACCGGAAGTAGATATCCACAGTGCAGACAAAGAAAAATGCGAAGAAATACTTAAAAAAGAAATATTTGCAAATTTAGACAAACTAGATAAAGATCAAAAAGTTATGCTTAAACTTACTATCCCATCAAAAGAAGGGTTCTATTCTGACGTTATTGCACACGATAATGTACTTAGAGTAGTCGCTTTATCAGGTGGATATACAAGAGAAGATTCTAATGAAAAACTTGCGAAAAATCCTGGACTTATTGCTAGTTTCTCAAGAGCTTTGACAGAAGGACTAAACGCAGGTCAAACTGAAAAAGAGTTTGATGATTTGTTAGAAGAGTCAATAGACAGCATTTATCAAGCATCTATAAAATAAGCATATTACAATATAAATTATATAAAAGGAGATATCAAAACAAAGATATCTCCTTTTTTTAAACAGGATTTTAAGAAGGAGGTTTATATTGTAAATAATAGGTATATTAATTATAATGTAGAGAGTGGAGAGGAGGTAGACAAATGAATATAATTGTTTGTTTAGAAGATAAAAATGGAATGATGTTTAACAAGAGAAGACTTAGCCAAGATAAAGTTATAAGAGAAGATATATATAACAATATGGACGGAAAAAGTCTTGTAATGAACAGTTATTCTTTTAAAATGTTTGAAAAAGATAATCCAACGATAGATATTATTGTGAGAGAAGATTTGCCTCTTTGTGATAAGGATAATCTTCAGTTTATTGAAGACAAACAATTGGGCAAGTTTGAATCAGAAATTGATAAAATAATCGTTTACTACTGGAACAGAAGATATCCAAGCGATTTGAAGTTTGATATTGATTTTTCAGATGGTAATTGGGAAGTAATATCTGAGGAAGAATTTTGCGGTAATTCACATGAGAAAATCACCAAAAAAATTATTTTAAAGAAATAGATATTTAAAATTATTAGTATTTATAATACAAGAGATTGTTTATATAGGGGGAAATATGAAAATTTTAAAATTATTAATGGCTTTTATCTTGTGTATAACCTTAGTCGGATGTCAAACAACTACCAACCAAAATAGTGGCGAGAACACAAATATTTCACAAAACAGCAATATAGACGACAACAGAGATAAGGGAATAACATTAGATAATTTGCCAGAATATCCTGGGGAACCTTTTGTTGCATTATATAATAATGTACCTGATTTTGACGACGAAATAGACAAGGCTAAAAAGTCTTTTGAAACATATAGTGATTTGGACAGTTTGGGAAGATGCGGTGTTGCATATGCGAATATAGGAAAAGACTTGATGCCTACAGACAAAAGAGGCAATATAAGCAGTGTAAAGCCAACTGGATGGATAAATAAAAAATACGATACTAGCTTAGTTGATGGCGGATATATCTACAACAGATGCCATCTTATAGGACATCAGCTTGCTGGTGAAGATGCCAACGAAAAGAACTTAATTACAGGAACTAGATATTTTAATGTTGAGGGAATGTTGCCATTTGAAAACATGGTTGCCGACTATGTAAAAGAAACAAACAACCACGTATTATACAGGGTTACTCCGATTTATGATGGAGATAATTTAGTCGCAAAAGGTGTTCAAATGGAGGCTCAGTCTGTAGAAGATGACGGCGAAGGGATAATGTTTAATGTCTTTGTTTATAATGTTCAACCTGGTATAAAAATAGATTACAAAACAGGAGATAGCGAGCTTAATCAAGACGACAACACTACTAGCCAAACATCACAAAATAGCAAAAATACAGAAACTAACTAAGAGAGAAAATTTACAATTAAATAACCAAACTAGTCATTTGATTTATGAATAATTTCTGTCTAATCATATGTTTAAAATAATGCAATCAATAAATTTTAATTTTAGAAATAATCGAAGTATAGATGAGGAAGGAAATAGACAAATGAAATTATTGAGATTTTTAATGGTATTCTTACTGAGTTTAATGTTAGTAGGATGCGAGGCGGATGACACATCTTTAAATAACAGCTTATTAGGAGCAGTAAAAGGCAGTACGACAACTACAGATTCTTCTGTAAATAATATACCGGAGTATAGCGGTGAAGATTTTGTAGCTTTAAACAACAATGTACCTAATTTTGACGAAAAAGATAAAACAACAACATCTTTTGAAACATATAGCCCGCTTGACAGCCTTGGCAGATGTGGTGAGGCATATGCAAATATAGGTAGAGATTTAATGCCTACTCAAAAAAGAGGCGATATAAGTAGTGTAAAACCAAGTGGATGGTTAAACAAAAAATACGACACTAGCTTAGTTGATGGTGGATATATCTACAATAGATGTCACCTTATAGGACATCAGCTTGCAGGAGAAGATGCCAACGAGAGAAACTTAATTACAGGAACTAGATACTTCAACGTTGATGGAATGTTGCCGTTTGAAAATATGATTGCCGACTATGTAAAAGAAACAAATAACCACGTATTATTCAGAGTTACTCCAGTTTATGATGGTGACAACTTAGTTGCAAAAGGTGTTCAAATGGAAGCTTATTCTGTTGAAGATGACGGTGAAGGTGTAATGTTCAATGTATTTGTTTATAATGTTCAGCCTGGAATCGAAATTGACTATGCTACAGGTGAGAGCTGGTTAAGTGGAGAGGAAAGACCTGCACAAACTACAAATAATAAAAATAATTCAAATAGCAATAAATCTAATAATGTAGATAATAAACAATCAACTAATAGTAGTCAAAATAATAGTGTTAATAACAGTAATAATAGCACTAGCAACAATAAAAACACTAATACTAGCACTAATAGTAATGCTAATGCTAGCACTAGCAATAAAAACAATAACATTAGCAACAATTCTAATTCAAACCAACAAGTATCAGGCGTGATAAGAGGAAACTCAAAATCAAAAATATATCACTGCCCAGGTCAAGCAAATTATGACGATATGAAAGATTCTGCTAATCTTGTTGTATTCAATAGTGAGCAAGATGCGATAAACGCTGGATATAGAAAAGCTAAGAGATAGATTATTAAAATACCCTATACGCAAAGCACATGGGATGCTTTTGTATAGGGCTTTTTAATTTCAAACTTATTATCTAAACAATATACTAAGTCATTGGCGTTATGAATGTAGTAAATAACTTATATTTACAATTCACTTTTAAAATCTTCTACAAAATCTATAAATTTCTTTATTGAAAAATTATACTTAGTACTTTTGTGTTTTGCTAAAACAACGGACAATTTTATACTTGGATCTAGTGAAATTGTGTTTATATTTTTCTTGTGAAATACTTCAAAATTGCTCTTTGGAAGCAAGCTAATTCCTTCATTTATAGAGACAGAGCCGAGGATGGATTCTGTTCTAGCAGTCTTTATTATATTTGCGTTTATGTTATGATTTTTTAGCTCATTTATGCAAAGTTGATAAATCGATGTATAAGGGTTCATCAAGATAAAGTCCTCGTCAGCAATATCATAAAAAGTGAGTTTATTATATTGTGAAAATCTATGATTTGATGAAAGTGTGACAACAAGTTCATCCTGTGTAAGGAGGTAAGTTGTAAAATTCGCTTTATCAAACATAGCCTCTCTTGCAATTATCAAGTCGTATTTATTTTTTTCTATCCCCTCAATAAGTTTATCATCTTCAACCTCAGTAATTTGAAGGTCTATATTTGGGTTTTGTCTTTTAAAATTGTTAAATAACTCGTTTAAATTATACTGAGTTTGGATTGGAAGAACTGCAATATGTAGTTTATTTTCGTGAGTAGTTTTGAAGTTTTCGACATTTTTTAATGTATTTTGATAATGTTTTACTAATTGTTTTGCCTCATTATAAAAAAATTCCCCAGCTTGTGTTAAAGTTGCACTTCGAGATGACCTATCAAAAAGTTTTAAATCTAGCTCCTTTTCAAGTTTCATAATATGCTTAGACAGGCTAGACTGTGAAATATTCATTTTGTAAGCAGCATCAAAAAAAGTATCACTTTCTACAACAGCAATAAAATAATTTAGTTGTTCAAAAGTCATGATATCCCCCTAATTTAAATATATTTAAAGTTGATAAATTCATAATTATCATCTTTTATTTGAATGTTTCATTTTCTGAATGAATTATAACATAAGTCGAATTGATTTTCTATATTGCAGATTTTAAACTGATAATTAAGGTAGAAAATTAAATTAATTAAATGTAGAGAACTGAAAAATTAATATAGAAAATTGCAAAGAGAAGGAAATTTATAAGTATAAAAGTATATTTAATATAGGAGGAAAGATGAATAAAGTAAGGGATTTGAGAAGTGCATTAGAATTATTGCAAAAGGAAGAAAATCAATTAATAGATACGGATGTAGAAGTTGATCCAATGGCGGAACTTTCTGGAGTATATCGCCACGTTGGGGCGGGCGGAACAGTACAAAGACCGACAAAAGAAGGACCAGCTATGATATTTAACAACGTAAAAGGGCATAAAGATGCGAGAGTTTTGATAGGGCTTTTGGCAAGTAGAAAAAGAGTGGCAATGCTTTTGGGCGAAAAACCTGAGAATTTGGGAAAACTTCTTTATAAAAGTGTCGATAATCCAATACCACCAGTGCTTACAGATAAGAAACCACTTTGCCAAGAAGTCGTTCATAAGTCAACTGATGAGGATTTTGATTTATATAAATTAGTTCCAGCACCGACAAACACGCCAGATGATGCCGGACCATACATAACACTTGGGATGTGTTATGCAACACATCCTGAAACAGGATGCAGTGATGTAACAATCCACCGTCTATGTATACAAAGTAAAGATGAATTATCAATATTCTTTACACCAGGGGCTAGACATATAGGTGCAATGGCGGAAAGAGCAGAGCAATTAGGACAAAGGCTACCTATTTCGATAAGCATAGGCGTTGACCCTGCAATCGAAATCGGCTCATGCTTTGAACCACCGACAACGCCAATGGGTTATGATGAGCTTGCAGTTGCAGGTGCACTTAGGGGAGAGGCTGTTGAGCTTTGCAAGTGCTTAACTGTCAACGAAAGAGCTATTGCAAATGCTGAGTATGTTATAGAAGGTGAAGTAATTCCAAATGTAAGAGTAAAAGAAGATCAAAACAGTAACACAGGGTATGCAATGCCAGAGTTTCCGGGGTATACAGGGCCGGCAAGCGACCAATGCTGGATGATTAAAGTAAGTGCAGTAACTCACAGAAAAAATCCAATTATGCAAACTTGCATAGGTCCTAGCGAAGAACACGTATCTATGGCGGGAATTCCAACAGAGGCGAGCATATATGGAATGGTCGAAAAAGCAATGCCGGGCAGACTACAAAATGTGTATTGTTCATCAGCAGGCGGAGGAAAATACATGGCAGTACTTCAATTTAAAAAATCTGTTGCAAGTGATGAAGGACGACAAAGACAAGCAGCATTGTTGGCGTTTTCAGCATTTAGCGAGTTGAAAAACATATTTATAGTTGATGAAGATGTCGACTGTTTTGATATGAATGATGTTTTGTGGGCGATGAACACTAGATTCCAGGGAGATGTCGATATTATCACAATTCCAGGAGTGAGATGCCATCCACTAGACCCATCAAACGACCCTAGTTTTTCACCAAGCATAAGGGACCATGGAATAGCTTGCAAAACTATTTTCGATTGTACTGTTCCATTTGACCAAAAAGATAGATTTAAAAGGGCTAGATTTATGGAAGTCAACCCTAATCGTTGGTTATAGGATAAGGATTTAGGTTATATGAAAAGTTTAAATCACGAAATAGATAACTTGAAATAGATAACTTAAAATATATAAAATGAGAAAAAATATAACACTTGAATAATTAATAGTAAAATTTAGATTATTTAGGATTTAATAATAGAAATAAAAATACATTAAATAATTGAGGCAAACGGAAAAATAAATAATAATAACGCTAATAAAAAATTATATTAAAGCGATGAAAAGCTAGTAAAAAGATAATAAAAATCTAGTGAAAATCTAATAAAAGTTTAGTGGAAATATAATAAAAATCTAATAAAAAGCTAGTAAAAGGAGATTGTAAGATGGAGAAAAATATCATAGTGGCGGCGACTGGGGCGAGTGGACTACCGCTATTAGTTCAATGTTTAAAAATTATAAAAGAAAACGACGATTTTAAGTCGTATCTAATAATGAGTGACAGTGCAAAACTCACACTAAAACAAGAAACTAATTATTCATTAGAAGATGTGTATAGCTATGCAGATTTTGTACTAGATCAAAATGATATAGGAGCAGGACCAGCTAGTGGCTCATTCAAAACGCATGGGATGTTGATTGTACCATGTAGTATGAAGACAATCGCCGGAATTAACAGTGGTTATGGGGAAAACTTAATACTTAGAGCGGCCGATGTAACAATAAAAGAACAAAGAACTTTAGTCATAGCTGCGAGGGAGACTCCACTTAGCCCAATCCATCTTAGAAATATGTACGAACTTTCACAAATGCAAGGTGTGAGAATAATTCCACCTATGATGACATTTTACAATCTACCAAAAGATATAGACGAGATGATGTACCATATCGGTGCGAAACTATTAGAACCATTTGGTATTGAGGCAAAGGAGTATAGACGATGGACGGGACTTTATACGAAAAAAAGTTGTCATTTTCAATAATCAAGTTACACGTATTAAAACTTGGCGATGACTATAATATAATGATTTTTGGCGGAGAAAAGCCCCACATAGGCACAAGCGTACTTTCTGTACCGAGGTTGTCTTTAAGTGGCGACAACACAATAAGCGCAACATCATCTGTAATAAATATGATAGGTCACAAAGACGAGTACATATGCAGATACGTTGCAGAAACAGTATGTAAAAAGAAAAATGCAGTTGTACTTTGCTCAGGCGGGTTTCATGTCGACAATATAACTAAAGATATGATAGATGAAGTATTAAAATCAGTCAAAGAATTGGCTGATATGATTTAGTTTATAATTTTTATATGCATTTTAGAAATGATTTAATTAAAAATTACAAACTATAAGCTAATAAATCATAAGTTAAAAAATCCCCTATAGATTAGGCGCTAAAAATGTCTATCTCTATAGGGGATTTTTATGTGATGATGTTTGTATGTATTCGTTATGGTATAATTATATAAAATAAGACGATAATAGAAAAATGGAATAATGTATCTTTTAGAGAGGAGGAAATTGTATGGGGTTATATTTAAATAGTGATAGATCATTAAAAAATTATGAAGAACTATACAGAAGTGATTACTTTGTAGACAAATCTTTAATAATAGAACGTTTAAATAAAATTATCGGAAAACGAAGTAAATATCTATGCATAACAAGACCTAGAAGGTTTGGAAAAACAAGTGTTGCAGATATGGTAGCTGCATACTATTCAAAAGCAGTGGATTCAAAAGATATTTTTGATAATTTGAATATAAGTAAGGTGAATAGTTACGAGGAAAATTTAAATAAATACAACTTGAACTATGGTATAACGGATATACTACAGCAAATGGAGTAAAAATTTATAACCCACGTTCTGTAATAAAAGCGCTTAGGGATAAATCTTTTGGTTATGTATCAGAAATAATCGAAAATTCTAGAACAATGTTGAAAGCGACTGTAAACAAAGATACAGAAACAGTAGAAAAAATCCTACATGATATTCATAATTCTGAAATACCAATTCTTCAATACAACGACGAAAACAGTCTATCTTGTGTAGTCACACTTGCATATTTATCTGCAAGAGATACTTACAGAGTTGAGAGGGAAGAAAAAACGGGTAAAGGATACGCAGATTTTACGTTCCACCCAAGACGAAAAAATGACACAGCATTTATAGTAGAACTTAAAAAAGACGAGGTGCCAGAAGTTGCTATAAAGCAAATTAAAGAAAAGGAATATATTCAAAAGTTTAAAGTAGAAAACGAAGGCAAAGAGGTACTGGCAGTTGCAATATGTTATGATTCAAAAAGTAAAGAGCATCATTGCAAGATCGAGGCAATATAATGATTTTTATATAGATGATAGATATAGACTTAAAAGTCGATATTTATCACTTTTTTAATTCTAAGGAAATTATATATTTATACATAAAATAAAGATCTATAAACAATTTATTCTAAATGTTATAATATTTAAAAAAATAGAGGAATATAAAGGGGTATTTATGGAGGATAATAACAAATTAATAATAAATTCAAAACAAGGTAATTTATTAAATGAATTAAAAAAGAACTTAAAAGAATGTGAGAGATTTTATTTTAGTGTAGCTTTTATAAATTACAGCGGTCTACAGTTATTATTAGATACGTTTAAAGAACTTGAAATGAAAGGTGTAAAAGGACAAATAATTACAACTACATATTTAAATTTTACAGAACCAAAGGCATTAGAAAGACTTCAAGAGTTCGAAAACATAGATTTAAAAGTATTTATTGCAAATAAAGATATAGGTTTCCACACAAAAGCATACATATTTGAAAATAAGAACGATTATAAAATTATAATAGGTTCATCGAATCTTACTCAAAGTGCATTAAAAAGCAATATAGAGTGGAATGTAAGAATAATTTCAAAAGAAGACGCACCATTTATAAAAGATGTATTAAAAGAATACGATAATCTGTGGAATATGAGTTCAGAATTAAATGACGATGTTCTTCAAAAGTACATGTTATTTTTAAATGAGATTAAAAAAATGGAAGTAAAACGACAATTAGTATTTGAAAGTTTACAAACTATACAGCCTAATAAAATGCAATTAAGGGCTATGGAAAATTTAAATAGACTTAGGGAACATGGGGAAAGCAAGGCATTAGTAATTGCAGCTACTGGAACAGGGAAGACTTATATGTCGGCTTTTGATGTAAAGCAGTTTAATCCAAAGAAGATGCTTTTTATAGTTCATAGGGAAGAAATTTTAAAAAAGGCAAAAGAAACATTTGATAAAGTTTTAAAGGAAAGAAATATAAAAACCGGATTATTTACAGGTAATAAAAAAGAATACGATGCTGATTATTTATTTGCAACTGTTCAAACAATGAATAGATATTATGAAGAATTTGATAAAACTTATTTCGACTATATTGTGGTTGATGAGGCCCACCATGCTGCGAGTGATTCATATGTAAATATTATGGAATATTTTAATCCAAAATTTACATTAGGTATGACAGCAACACCTGAAAGAGGGGATAGTTTAAGCGTATTTGACTTATTCGACAACAATGTAGCATTAGAGGTTAGATTGTATGAAGCTTTAGAAGATGACTTAGTTATACCATTTCACTATTTTGGAATAACAGACATAGACGGAGTAGACTTACAAGGAGTAAATTTAGATGATATATCTGAAGTTGCAAGTCGTCTTATGATAAATAGAAGAGTAGATTTCATAATTGATAAGATGAATTTTTACGGTTATGATGGTAAGTTTAGAAAATTACTGGGATTCTGTGTAAGTATAGAACATGCTCAATATATGGCAGATGAATTTACAAAAATAGGTATAAAAAGTGTTGTACTTAGCGGAAGAGACTCCGTAGCTACAAGAAAGAAATATATAGCAAAATTACAAAGTGATAAAGATGATTTACAGGCTATTTTTACAGTAGATATATTTAATGAAGGTATTGACATACCGAATATAAATACTGTTTTAATGCTTAGGCCGACAAATTCGCCAATAATTTTCATTCAACAGTTAGGAAGAGGACTTAGAAAAAGTGAAAATAAAGAGTTTTTAACTGTACTTGATTTTATAGGAAATCACAATAAAGCATTCTTAATTTCTATAGCATTAAGCGGGGCTAGATATTATGATAAAGATAGCTTAAAAGTAGCTGTAGCGACTGACTTCACAGATGTTCCAGGATGCACTAATATCCAAATAGATGAAATAGCAAAAGAAAGAATATTAGCTCAGATAGATGGAGAAAACTTCAGAGAAATGAAATATTTAAAAGAAGAATATAATCAGTTTAAAAGTTTGTGTGTTGGTAAAATTCCATACATGTTATTAGATTATATAAAATATGATGGAGCTCCAGATCCAGTAAAATTTATCGATAAAGAAAAGACATACTTAGGATTTGTTGCAAAAACTGAAAAAGACGAAAATTTAAAGGCATTACTTTTAGATAATAATTTTGAAAAGATTTTAAAAGAGCTAAATGGAAACTTACCATTAAAGAGAATTAATGAGTTCGTAATTTTAAAATATTTACTAAAGCATAAATCTATTTCTATTAAAGAAGCTAATGACGAAATTTTAAAATATATAGAAGAAATAAATCAAGATAGTATAAAACATGCTTTTGAATGTTTAAATCACCAATATTATGATTCATCTATGATTAATCAAAGAGTAAAGATGGTTGAATATAAAAATGAAATTTTATTTAGAAGTAGTGAATTTGAAGAAATTATAACTAATATTAAATATAGAAAGTATATAGAAGATGCAATAAATTACGGTATTCTGAGATATAAAAATGAGTTTAAAGAAGAAAATTATGGACTTCCATTTTTAAAATTATATGAACAATACAAAATGGTAGATGTAGCTTTACTATCAAACTATAGAAAGATACATTCAGCATTTAGAGGAAGTGGACTTTTAACAAATAATAATGAGTATTTCTTATTTATAGATTTACATAAAGAAGAAGGCATAGAAGAAAGAATAAATTACAAAGATAAATTTTTGGATAGAGAATACTTCCAATGGCAAAGTCCAAATTCTACAACACAAAGTAGTGATAGAGGAAAAAATTTGATTTTTAATAAAGATAGAAAAATTAATCTACATTTATTTGTTAGAAAATATAAGATGATTGACAAAAAGTCACAACCATATATTTATATTGGAACAGGTGATACTGTCGAATATAATGGTGAAAAACCTATAACTATGAAAATTAAACTGCATAATGAAGTGCCAAGTAAAATTTATAGAGAATTTATTCAAAAGGTATAAAAATTAAGGTAACAAAAAAATAAAAAAATACCAAACATATGTAATATAAACATAAAATAAAATAATTAGAAATAAACATAAAATATCATAATATAAACTCATTAAAACACGTTTAATAATATTTGTTTTAACAACTTAGTCATGGTTAGTCATGTTATGTACAATTTGACACAAAAATAAAATAAAATCATATGATATATAGAAAAGCCTATGTATTATACAAAATTAAATTAAAACTACATTATATTAATCAAATGTAAAGTAAAATACATATATAACCAAAAACAATACTTGAAATAAAAAACCAAAAATGGTAATATGTGTAAAAAGGGAAAATATATTATTAAAGGGAGAAAAACCATGAACTTAAGTGCGAGAAACAAATTAACTGGAAAAGTTGTTTCAGTAGACGAAGGTGCAGTAAATGCAATCGTTAAATTACAAATAGCAGAAGATATGATAATAACTTCTACTATAACTATAGAAGCAGTAAAAGAGTTAGGATTAGTAGAAGGAAAAGAAGCAACTGCAATAGTAAAAGTGACTTCAGTAATGATAGAAGATGAAAAAGGCTTAAGTGCAAGAAATAGATTAGCTGGAAAAGTTATAGAAATAAAAGAAGGCGCAGTAAACGCTATAGTTAAGTTACAATTACCAAGTGGAGATGTTATATCTTCAACAATAACAATGGAATCAGTAAAAAATCTAAGGTTAGAAGTAGGAAAAGAAGCAACTGCTGTAATAAAAGCAACTTCTGTTATGATGGGATAATCCTAAATAATTTATTTAAAAATTAGGCTATGTTTTAAAATAGTGTTGAAAATGGATATTTTCTAAGATATAGGATATAATATAGATATATCAATCTTTCGGAGGTTATTGTATGCCAAGTATAAAGTCTATATTAACAGATATACAAACATTACCATTAAATCAAGTTGAGGAATTATTATCTCATTTGGAAGAATTTCTTGTATTAGGTTCTCAAACAGAACAAGTATGTGAAGAAGTTAAAGAATTTAGATTTGCCAAGGGGAAAGTGTGCCCTCATTGCAACTCTGAATCAATATCAAGAAATGGTAAGTATAATGGTAAACAAAGATATATCTGTAAAAATTGTAGAAAGACTTTTACTGATTTTACAAACTCTGCGACATATAGAAGTAAGAAATCATTAGATAAGTGGCTTAAATATGCCAAATGCATGATTATGGGGTTGTCAATAAGAAAATCTGCTAAAATCGTAGGTATAAATATAGCAACAAGTTTCTTTTGGAGGCATAAAATATTAGATTGTATAAGTGCTTTTTTAGGAACTGGTCATGTTGATGGAGTTATAGAGGCAGATGAAGTGTTTTTTGCTGAAAGCTTTAAAGGTACAAGAACTGATAATATGCCAAGAAAATCTCGTAAAAGAGGTAAAGAAATTAAAAAGAGAGGTATATCAAAAGAACAAATTTGTGTAGCGACAGCATTAGATAGACAAGGTAATTTAATAATAGAGCCTTTATGCAAAGGTCGAATGACACATAAAGAGCTTGAAAGGCTTTACAAAGGACATATAGGAGAAGGTTCTATATTATGTACCGATAGTCATAAGTCATATATTAAATTTGCTACGGACTTTGATTTAGAGCACAAACGCATAAAAACAGGTAAGCATAAAGAGGGTATTTATCATATTCAACACATAAATGCCTTACATAGTAATTTAAAGAAATGGATGGGCAGATTTAATGGTGTTTCAAGTAAGTATATATCAAACTATATGCAATGGTTTAAGTGGTTAAGAGTTTTTGAAACTGATAGAGATTCTATAAAAACTAAGAATTTTATTGTACAAAGTAATGTAACATATGCTTATACCAAAGTAAAAGATTTTAGGTTAAGAGCACCACAGTTCATCTAAATAGTTATAAATGAATTTAAAGAATGCTATAATAAAGATAAGTACACAATTGTTATAAAGTGCGAAGAACTATTATTTTAGGGGGAGAATTACATGGAGCAAAATATAGGTATATTGTTTGTAGCTATTGGTCTTTTATCAGCAAGTATAGGTATATTAGAAAAAAACTATATGTTTGGAGTAGACAGTTATGTAGATAAATTTAATAAAAAATATAACGTAAATATAGATAAAGCTACATATTGTAGATTTGAAGGTATTCAACGAATTAAGACTGCAATGAGATTATTGATATTAGAGGTAGTATATTTTTTATTTGAAATAAAAGATTTGAAAATGATGATAATAATGATAGTTATATATTTGATTATTGACTTAATTTTATATCATGTAAAGAGAACGAAGTTTATAAAGGAAGTTAAAGCACAATATTAATATAATGCGAACCAAAAAGTAGAGGTATATGCCCCTACTTTTTTATTTGTTAAAATACATTATAAAATCAACATTGATTTAAAACATAGCCTATTTAAAAATTATATATAAAGTAAAGTAAATTAAATTAAATTAAAACAAAGTATATAGAAATTCCTCTCTAGCGGGCAAGCCACAAGGGAGGAATTTTTTTAAGCAACGGAATCTTTGATTCGTTGGCGTCATGAGCGAAGCGAATTTTAAATCACATATTTTATAAAGCTATCTGGAAAAATCTCTTTAATCTCTTTTTTAAAGAAATCCTTCATATCATCTAATTCTTCTTTAGAATATACGTATTTGCCGTATCCAAATTGACCGTATTTAAATTTTCTATTATCATCATTCATAGGCAATGTAGTCTCTGGATATATTTCGTTTATTCTATTTTTTGCTTTTGTAGTGTATCTATGAGATATCACTTCAAATATAATGCTTTGATTAAAATCTTTTGGGAGTTTTTCTTTTATACTTTTAATTAAATCTCTGTATTCATCTTTCCAATTTTCATAAAGAAATACGGGTGCGATTATAAAACCTATTTGGTATCCTGCATTAGCTACTTTTACAGCAGCTTCAATTCGCTTGCTGGCAGAAGCTGTATAATGTTCGTAAATGTCGATTATTTTTGGTGTATTTATGCTAAATCTAATTTCTGTGTGGTTGTTGTGGTTTGCATCTAATAAACTATCTACATCATTGTATTTAGTCACAAATCTAAAGCGAGCTTTTTCTTCTGCTCCCATAAATTCTATCGTTTTTCTCAAAGAATGAGTATAGGGTTCAAGTGGTATAGGGTCGGATGTCGCCGCACCTTCAAATATAGTTACAGCAGGCGATCTTTCGTCTATATATTCTTTTGCTTTTTTTAAGATATCGTCTATATTGACAAACACCCTTATATAAGGCTTATCGCCTAATTGAGTATTTAGATAGCAGTATTCACATCTTCCCATACAGCCGCTGACTAAAGGCAGTTGATAATTTGCAGATGGCTTACATGTTTGAAATTTTAGACTTTTACGATAACCGACGACTAATGTTTCTTTTCCGGATCTGTATTGTTCATATAAGTTGTCTCCAGGGATATTGCTTTTGATTCTGTTAGAACTTGCATTTATAATTTCAACATTTGGAATGTCTTTTACTTTATTGAAGATATTTTGACCTATTTCAGTATCTAATGAACCTTTTTCAAATATAACCCTTTTAGGAATAAACATTATATCACCTCTTAATACGTTTTTCTTTTATTGTTTGTTTATTTGAATTTTACATACAGATAAAAATTATAAATCTTTAGGTACTATAACGCCCAATCTTTTGGAGTTTTTTATGGCTTCTTGTGTATTTACTTTTATATGAAATAAGGTTTGGTTGTAATCTAAAATTATGTTTTCTTTTGATGTTGCTTTTGGAATATCTTTATTTAAACAGATATATTTGTAAATTTCTCCTTCTAATGCCTCTTTTATAGATGTATAACAATCGTCTAAGTTATCGTCATAGACTGTAACTTCTTCAAAGTCGTATATTCTAATTTCGTAGTCATCACTACTGTGATTTATTATTATTGCTGGAAATTCATAGTTTTCTTCGTACATAATACCCCTCCTAATTATTATATAAGTTAATTATGGCAGTTTTATGTATTTTTTGTCAAATTTTCAAATAATGTGGAGCATTATTATTTTTTTTGAATAGAATATAGTAAATGGGGTGATATTTATGGATTTGAGTCAATATACTCAATATATGGTTCCATTGGTTATTGGTTTTTGTATGTGCATAGGTTATGTAATTAAAACAAGTTTAGATTTTATTCCCAACAAGTATATTCCTTTGATTATGCTAATGGTTGGGGTAGTTATAAATGTATCACTAAATGAGAAGATTACAGCAGAAATCGTAATTGCAGGAGCATTAAGTGGTCTGGCGAGCATTGGTACGCATCAAACATGTAAATGTTTGAATCGCCGAAGAGAAGGCTGCAATGAAAACAAAGCAGATAAAAAAGACATACAAAAGAAACAAGATGAAGATCTTAAAAATTGACAAATGAAGTAATATGTAGTAATTAATCCAAATTCGATTACTATTATTACTATAAAAAATAAATTTAGGGCCTACATTGTATGATCTGATATAAGAGCACTAAATGGTGTAGGTTCTTCTTAATAAGTATATTAAATGGAAAATGAATATCTTAGAAGCCAAATTTTTAAAATATTACTCCATTGTTTACATGCATATACAGTATTTTAGAAAAATATAGCGACAACGACTTTGTACGTTGCTAAATTAAAAAATCTTTATTTTTTAAATAAAGATTTTTTTGTTATAGTTGTAAAATATCAAGAATATGGATAAAATTTAAATATATTTAATCAATATAAACCTAAGCAAAAGACAGAGTCTACACAAATATATAAAATTTTTAAGAAGAAGACAAAGTCAATAGCTATAGACAAAGTGAATTAATTGAAAGGATAGGGAATACAATGACTTTAAAAATTTGTTTGGCAGTAATTATAACATTATTACTTGTATTAATAATTGCATCAATTTTTGTCGGAAACTTTTTTTACAACTTAGCTATAAATCCAAATTCCTCAAAGAAAATGATTTTTAGCAATGATGGGCTAAGTCACCACGAGCTAACACCAGAAGAAGAATGGCTTGAAAAATCATCTAAATTTGAAGAAGTATTTGCAACTTCATTTGACGATCTTAAATTACATGGTTACCAAGTACTAAACAAAGACACACATAAATGGGCAGTGACTGTTCATGGATATATGGCAGATGCATTTAGCCTTAGTACAAAGGCTTTTCACTACTATAACGAGGGATATAATGTATTAGCTATGGATTTAAGAGGACATGGAAAAAGCAAGGGAAATTATATAGGAATGGGATATCACGATGCAAAAGATCTTATAAAGTGGCTTGAATATATAATTTCAAAAGACAAAGAAGCTGAAATATTAATACACGGTGTATCTATGGGAGCTGCAACTGTTATGATAGCATCTTCACTAGATAATCTACCTCAAAATGTAAAAGTAATAATAGAAGACTGCGGATATACGACAGCTTTGGAACAATTTAAATATCAATTAAAAAAATTATTTAATATGCCGTCATTTCCAATATTAAATATAGCAAATTTAATGGTAAAAATAAAATCAGGATACTTCTTAAATGACGCATCTCCAATAGAGGCAGTAAAAGAAGCTAAAGTTCCTATTATGTTTATACATGGAGATGATGATAAGTTTGTACCATTTTATATGCTAGACGAGCTTTATGAAGCATGTAGCAGCGAAAAGCAAAAATTAGTTATACATGGGGCGAGCCACGCACACTCAGAAGACGAAAATCCTGAAAAGTATTGGAAGGAAGTCGACGCATTTATAAATAAATATATATAGAGTATAAACTACATCTAAAATATGATTTATACTTAATAAATTGAGAAAGGGGTTAATAGATGAAAATATACACTAAAAGCGGGGACAAAGGGACAACTTCCTTAATAGGAGGAAACAGAATAGAAAAAGACAGCATAAGAGTAGAGGCTTATGGAACAATAGACGAATTAAACTCTTATATAGGTCTTTGTTATCATTATTTAAAAAATGAAGATAGAGATGCTTTGAGAAAAATCCAAACTAAATTATTTGATGTGGGGGCAGAGCTTTCATCTTTAAATTATAAAAGACTAAAAACCATTTTAACAAGTGAAGATGTAGAAGAATTAGAAAATTTAGTAGATTATTATACATCAAAAGTAGAAAAAATAAACGAATTTATAATACCAGGAACATCTCTTTGCTCAGCTAATTTACATATAGCGAGAACAATATGTAGAAGGGCAGAAAGAAGGATAACTACTTTATCAAAACAAGATGAAATAAATCCTGAGCTTCTAAAATATATAAATCGATTATCCGACTTTTTATATATACTAGCTAGATATAGCGAAGACGATATAATACCGATAAAATTTTAAAATATAAGAAAACTCCAAAGTTTATTTACTTTGGAGTTTTTGTATTTAGCTTCCTATTAAGTATTGGTACTTTAACGCTTGAAGAAAGCACATTGTAATTTAATATCTCTTCTTGTGTCATTAAGAAGTTATCTTCTCTACACGCTCTTATAAACATTTTTGTAGAGTATATGTTTTGAGCTAATAGTTTTAGTGAAGGATGTTCTTTAAATAACATTAAAATCACAGCCAACATAACTATATAGACTTTAAGCGATAAATAGAAAAAGTGGCGTTTAAATTTATTATATTCGCCAGATTCTTGTAAAAATAGACGAATAAGAGCATAAGCCTTCATATAATCATTTTGTGTTTGTAGAGATATACTTCTAACTATGCTTGTCTTTCTAATTCTGTAGTAATATAGTGCGTCGTTTATAACGGCTATTTTATCAGCTTTATACATTAATTGTGACATAACAGCAAAATCTTCAAATTTCATATTTGGAAATGTGCTGTAGTTTTCAAATATTTCTCTTTTCCATAATTTATTCCATAAATAAGAATGAATTAAGTTATCTGGAATTAATCCCTTTAATATTTCATGTTTATCAAATACACCCCTTCTAAACTTGTAAAGCACAGGTTTAGCTAGATTTATTTGTTCGTAATATCTATAAAAATTGCAAATTACTATATCGCTTCTAGTATCTATAGCTGCGTCATATAATCTGCTTAAGTAGTTTTCTCTTACAAAGTCATCACTATCTAAAAAAGCTAGGTATTCACCTTTTGCGTGCTTTAGTGCAGTATTACGAGTTGTTGCAACACCGCTGTTTGCTTGATTTATTACTTTTATTTTTGAAGATTTATTTTCATATTCCCTTAAAATCTCAATTGAGTTGTCACTAGACCCGTCGTTTACACATATAACCTCATAAGCTTCAAAGTCCTGATTTAATATAGAATCTAGACAGCGAGGTAAGTATTGTGCTGTATTGTAAACAGGTACAATAACACTAATTTTTGGATTTATAGTATTCATAAGTCACCGCCTTAATAATATTTTAATAAAGTATATAATACCAACCTTTTAATAAAGTATATCATACAACCCTTATATCTAATCTTACAGTTTTATTACAAATACGTAATAAAATTGACAGTTTTACTTACATAATGGATGAATAAATATATTTTAAGGCTATAAAACTAAGATAATAGGTGGATTTAATGCTTGTAAAAAACTTAAATATTTGTAATAAGTTTAAATAGATGAAATTTAAATTTGTTATAATAATATTAATATATAACTTAATTTTTAAAAATTAAAGGGGTGTTTTAATGATTATAAAAGGCGATTTTAATGAAGCTGAAGTATTTACAGAGAATATAGATAAAGAGACAATATCTCAAATAAAACAGCTTTTAGATCAAGAATTTGTTAAAAACTCAAATATTAGGGTTATGCCAGACTGTCACAAAGGAGCAGGATGTGTTATAGGTACAACAATGACTATAAAAGATAAAATCGTACCTAATTTAGTTGGAGTCGATATAGGATGTGGAGTTTTATGTGTTGAGCTTGGAGATATAGACTTAAACTTAGATAAAATAGATGATTTTATAAAAAACAACATACCTCATGGATTTAATATAAATAACAAAGCAGTAGTAGATTATATAGACGAAATATTGAAAATACGCTGTATAAATAATATTAAAAAGAAACCAGAGGAATTTAATAGAGCATTAGGCTCACTTGGAGGCGGTAACCACTTTATAGAAATAGATAAAGATGATTTTAACAATAAATACTTGGTTATCCACTCTGGAAGCAGAAACATAGGGCTACAAGTAGCAAAACACTACCAAGATGTAGGATATAATAATTTAAATTATAATAATGGTGAATATGAAGAAAAATCAAAAGAAATAATAGAAAGCTATAAAAAATCAGGCAATAAAAAGAAAATTGAAAAAGAGCTTAAAAAGTTAAAAGAATCTCTTAAAATAGAAAGCAAAATACCAAAAGACTTATGTTATGTACAAGGACAAGACCTAGATGATTATCTTCACGATATGGACATAGTTCAAAGATATGCATCTAAAAATAGAGAGCTTATGGCAGAGAAAATTGTAGAATTTATAGGACTTGATTACGAAAGTCTAAATAAATTTGAAAGTATACATAATTATATAGAAGTAGACAAGTATATGCTTAGAAAAGGTGCTATTTCTGCATATGAAGGAGAAGATGTTCTTATTCCGATAAATATGAGAGATGGGGTTATTATCGGAAAGGGCAAGGGCAACCCAAATTGGAATTATTCTGCACCACATGGAGCAGGGAGAATACTTTCGAGGGCAGAAGCTAAAAATAAAATCCATATGAATGATTATAAAGCTTCTATGAAAGATATTTTTACAACTTGTGTAAATGTATCTACACTAGATGAAGCTCCACAGGCGTATAAACCGATTGAAGAGATAATAAACAATATAACGGACACAGTAGATATCAAAAAAATCATAAAACCAATATATAATTTTAAAAGTAATTAAGTGTAAATATGCTTAATTCTGGGTAAAAATATATAAAATACAATTTGGTTTTATTTAGGGGGGATAATATGGAACCATTAGTAGTAATAATACAAGGTAGACAATTTAAACTTAAAAATCTAAATAATTTAGTGGCTTCAATATTTGGAGAGAATTATTTTGATTTATCACAAGACGAAAGGCTAAAAATCAGATATGAAAAATCACATGCTATAAGCAAATTTCATAAAAATCTACCAATAGTGCATACAGAAAAGGGGACATACGGAGACGATTTTGAAATAATCAAAAAAGATTACGACTTTGAAAATGCCTTTATAATAGACGATGATTATTCATATATACTGTCTTTATGTAAGATAAATAGCTTTATGTTACTTGAAGTCAGAAATTCAAATATATTTACAGGGTTAATCGATAAAAACAAGATAAAAGACGATTTAGTAATAGTAAATCACTTTGCAAAAGATATTTTAGAAGAATTATATCATTAGTAAGTTATTGATATATTGTTATTTAATTATTAATAACTTATTAGTTAATTGATTAAGATAAGCTTACAATATAATATAAAATAGTTTAGTAAATATAAAGGGGATAGGTTTACATAATCTAATTACAGTGAACTTATCCCCTTTATATTTGAAATGACAAAAATGTAATTTAATATTTTGTAAAAATAATTTATAATTATGTAAGAATATATTATAGATATTTATTATGATTAAGAATAAAACTTCAGTAAAAAACAATATATTTTAATTTAAAAACATAATAATCATCCTATATAAATAATAAACCTATGTCCATAACCTATACCCAACTTTAACAACTAATAAACATACTTTTTCATCATTATTAAGGGTTCATTTTTGACCTATGAGTGAATAGTTAGGGACTATTGTTTAATCAGCCCATTTTCTATCAAGAGAGACCCTGTTTCCCACTAAAAATCCGGGTTAATTTTCATGTAGAAATAAAATTATTA
>NZ_CABQXJ010000013.1:0-47685 GCF_902468165.1 uncultured Intestinibacter sp. | reverse complement strand
TCTGATTGTTGGAGAAGACGGACTAGATAAATTAAAAAATGCTAATGTTATAGTATTCGGTGTAGGTGGAGTTGGAAGTTTCGCCTGTGAAGCTATAGTAAGAGCTGGAGTTGGAAATATAACTATAGTTGACTTTGATGACGTTGATATAACTAATATCAACAGACAAATACCAGCACTTCATTCTACAGTAGGAAGATATAAAGTAGAAGTTATGAAAGAAAGACTTTTAGATATAAACCCAGATTTAAATATAAAAGCAATTAAAAAATTATACAATGTGGAAACTAGTGATGAAATATTAACAGAAGATTACGACTATGTTATAGATGCAATAGATATGGTTACTTCAAAAATAAAACTTATAGAAACATGTAAAGAAAAAGGATTAAACATAATAAGTTCTATGGGAATGGGTAATAAATTAGATCCAACTAAAATAGTTGTTACAGATATATATAAAACACATACTTGCCCACTTGCAAAAGTTCTTAGAAGAGAACTTAAAGATAGAAGAATCAAAAAATTAAAAGTAGTTTACTCAACAGAGCAACCAAGAGAATTAAAAGAAAGAATAATGAATGGAAGAAAAGTAACTCCAGGAAGTGTATCTTTTGTACCTTCAGTAGGTGGACTTACTATAGCATCTGTAGTAGTTAGAGAATTATTAGAAAGATAATAAAAAATATAGAAATTATAAATAGTTATAAGATATAAAATTTAATATAAATTGAAAAGGAGTAAATGAGATATAAATCATTTGCTCCTTTTTGTTTGTATATAAATATAATTTAATAGTATATTTTGTAGAAATATGGAAAATTATTTGTTACTATTTAATTATAATTTATTGATTAAGATAAAAGGGAGGAATGGAATGGATAATAATTTACCAAAACAATTTGAAAGTTTTACAGAAGCTAGAAGAAATGGTTTTCTAGCAGCAAAAAATATAAAAGATAATGGGAAAAAGATGGTCGGAGTTTTTTGTTGTTTTACACCAACTGAACTTATGCTAGCAGCAGGTGCTGTTCCAGTAGGCGTTTGCGGTGTTAGTGAAGAGCCTATAAAGGATGCAGAAAAGGTACTACCTAGAAATTTATGTCCATTAATAAAATCAAGTTATGGACACGTTATAACAGATACCTGTCCATATTTTTATTTTTCAGATTTATTAGTTGGAGAAACTACTTGTGATGGAAAGAAAAAGATGTATGAAGAATTATCAAAAATAAAACCAATGCATGTTATGCAACTTCCAAATAGAGCAAGTGGTAAAAATGAGTTTAACCTTTGGAAAGACGAAGTTATTTTATTAAAAGAAGTTTTAGAAAAAGAATTAGATGTAACAATAACAGACGACGATATAAAAAATTCTATAAAAGATAAAAATGAAGAAAGAAAGTTATTAAATGAATTTTATGAATTAGCTAAATTAGAGCCATCTGCACTAACTTCATCTGAATTATATAATGTTTCATACCAAGCTCAATTTAAATTCGATAGAGAAGAATTAAAATCATCACTTAGAAAAGTGATAGATGACACTAAAAAAAGATATGAAGAAGGAAAGTGTCCGGTTAAAAAGGATGCACCGAGAATATTAGTTACAGGTTCTCCAATCGGTGGATGTGTAAAAAAAATAATTGGAACATTAGAAGAAAGTGGAGCATCTATTGTAGCTTATGAGCTATGTTCATCTATAAGAAGTAACAGGGAGCTAATAGATGAGGATAATCCAGATATATATGAAGCGATTGCAAAGAGATATTTAAATATAGGTTGTGCATGTATGATGAATAATCAAAAGAGAATAGATCTTTTAGATGAATTAATTGATGAATATAAAATAGATGGAGTAATAGATGTAGCACTTCAGTCTTGCCATCCATTTAATGTCGAAAGTCATAAAATAAAAGATTTTGTAGTAAATAAAAAACATATAGATTATATGGCTATCGAGACAGATTATTCAGAAACAGATACTGAACAACTTAGAACGAGATTTGAAGCATTTATTGAAATGATTGAAGATAAGAAGTAAAATGGAGGAAATCTATGTATAGTATTGGTATAGACGCAGGGTCTACATATACAAAAGGGGTATTATTTGACGGAGAAAATATATCAAAAAAACTTATAATTCCAACTGGGTCTAGTCCAAAATCTACATCAAAAGAAGTATATGAATATCTTACTAAAGATATTGATAACTCTCAAATAAAAAAGGTTGTAGGAACTGGTTATGGAAGAGTTAGCATGGATTTTATAGATAAAAAAGTTACAGAAATAACATGTCATGCAAAAGGAATATTCTTTTTAAATCCAAAGATAAGAACGATACTTGATATAGGCGGGCAAGATATAAAAGTTATCAATATAAATGAAAATGGAAGTGTAGAAAACTTTCTAATGAATGATAAATGTGCAGCTGGAACAGGAAAATTTTTAGAGATAACTTCTAACAAATTAGACAGCGATATTTATAATATAGATGAGCTTGCAAAAGGTGCCGAGCCAGAAAATATATCTAGTATGTGTACAGTATTTGCGGAATCAGAGATAGTAAGTTTATTAGCAAGAGATGTTTGTAAGAAAAAAATAGCCGCTGGAATAATAAAATCAATATCAAACAAAGGCGTATCTTTATTAAATAAATCAAAAATAGTAGATGATATTGCTTTTACAGGTGGCTTAGCTAATATAAGTGAATTGGTAAAAATGTTAGAAAAAGATTTAAATAAAAATATATTTATATCTGATGAAGCACAGATAATAGGGGCATTGGGTGCTGCGATTATAGGATATAAATAAAATAATAGCCATATTAAATCACTAAAAACTTTAAGCAGAATATAATAATAAAACAATAGTTTTAATTATAAATATCATCTAGGAGGTTTAATATGGCTACTTATAGAGGAATAGATGTAAGTAATTGGTCAGGAACTATAGACTGGAGAGCTGTAGCAGATTCAGGTGTAGAAGTTGTAATAATACAAGCATCTGAAGGAACTTTCTATAGAGATCCTTATTTACATGAATATTATGATGGAGCAAAAGCATATGGATTAAAAGTTGGGTTTTATCACTTTTTTAATCCAGGTTCATCCCCAACACCACAAGAACAAGCAAGATATTTTGTAGATACTATTAGAGGTTTAGATTCCGATTTAAAATTAATATTGGATTTTGAACAAATAGGAGGTCTTGATAATTACGAATTGACTCTCCAAGCGATAGAATTCTTAAGAGAAGTAAAGGAGTATAGTGGATTAGATACAGCAATTTACACATACACTTATTTTGCACAACATTATTTATATGAAGGACTTGGACTTTCTGAGTATCCTTTGTGGATTGCACAACTTAGTGAAGGTGGACCATCACCAAATCCTATTTGGGGAGATAGATATGTTGCGTGGCAGTATTCTGATACAGGAAGAGTGAGAGGTATTAATGCAAGTACAGATTTAGATTTAATTTATGATGGAATGTTTTTAGATGATAGCGAAGATGTTCCAAAGGAACAAAAAAAGCCACGTAAAATTCCAGGAGATAGACAACAACCATCAACACAAAGCCCAGTTATATATTATACAGTTCAAGCAGGAGATACATTAAGCTCAATTGCTCAAAAATACGGTACAACAGTTCATGAAATCGCAGTTATAAATTCAATTACAAATCCAAATTTAATTTATGTAGGTCAAGTCTTGAAAATTTATCCGGGTAATAGGAGTATTAAAAAAAGAAGAAAAATATTTACAACAACATATATAGTACAAAGTGGTGATACACTAACTTCTATTGCAATAAGATTTGATACAACAGTTCAAGCTATAGTAGACTTAAATGATTTAGAAAATCCAAATTTAATTTATGTAGGAGAAATATTGAAAATACCGACAGATTCTAGAGGAAATATCGCAGTCCCATCAACAAGACAATATATGACGACATATATAGTACAAAATGGAGATACATTAAGTTCAATTGCTCAAAAATTTGATACAACAGTCCAAAGTATAGTGAGTATAAATAATATATCCAATCCGAATTTAATTTATACAGGCGAAATTTTAAAAATAAGAACTTCTATAAATACTGGAAGTAGAGGTGAAAACTTTAGCAGCCTTTATACAGTTCAAAAGGGAGATACATTAAGTTCGATTGCGAAAAAATTTGGAGTAGATTATAAAGAATTAATAGAAAAAAATAATATGACAAATCCAAACTTAATCTATGTAGGAGAAGTTATAAGAATATAAAATGATTTATTTGTAGAGGTGTTTATGATAAAAAAATAAGAGCATATAATTGATGCTCTTATTTTAGTTTACTCTTGTTTATATTTGATTGTAGAGTAAATTTTATTCCCATCGGAATAAAATTGCATACTTCCATTTACATCAGTTCTAAAAACTTTTGCGTTGACAGATTCTAAATTTTGTAAAGTTGACCTATGTGGATGACCGTAGTCGTTTTTATACCCACATGATATTACAGCTATAGAAGGTGAAATTTCTTTTAAAAATTCTAAGGAGCTGGAGGTTGAACTTCCATGGTGGGCAACTTTTAAAAAGTCTATATTTTCAAGGTCATAGGAGTTTATCATGTCCATCTCGTTAGATTCTTCACAATCGCCAGTAAACAAAAAATTATTGTTTTTATATGAAATATTTAGTACAATGGAATTTGAATTATTATTATCTGTGATATAATCTGGACTTAGAACATATATTTCTGTGTATTTATCTAAGTTGAAAGAATCATCTTTAGACAGATAATTTACTTTTAAATTTTTTTTATTACAAGAGTCAATTAAGTTGATGTAGCATTCACTATTTGTGGTTTGCTTAGGCATATAAATTTTCTCTACATCAAAATTATCAATTATATCGTCTAGGCTACCAATATGGTCGCTGTCAGGGTGTGTCGCCACAACTACATCTAAAGTTTTAACTTTTTTATTTTTTAAATAGGATTTTATTATTTTAGCACTATTTTCATCTCCACCATCAATTAACATATTTTTATTTGATTGTGTTGTGATTAAAATAGAATCTGCTTGGCCAACATCTATTATATGGATGCAAAAATCTTTATTTTTGTTACAGCCAGTAAAAAGTGCTATTATAATAATTGAAAATATTAAAATTTTTTTATTCAAGTTACAATCACTCCATTAAAATACATGTTTATTGGATGCTATCTTGGGTAAAATAGAATACTGAAATAAATATATTAAGAGTTTTGACGTTAAAATAGAAATAAATACAATAAATTGAAAATAAATTTAAAATGTAAACTTTCATTTAATTTATAGGAGGCTGTTATGCAAATAACAAAAGAAAGAGATAATATAAATCTTTTTGAAGAAATAATAAAAAAAGATCCAAATAGTTCAAGACCTTATTTTAAGGAAATAACTATTGAAGATAGAGAAATATTAAATCCATATTTTGATTTAGTGGATTATGAAGCATGTGAATACAACTTCAACACATTATATATGTGGCAACATGCATACAAAACTGCATATTATGTAGGTGATAATTTTGCAGTTTTAGTAGGAGAGTATGACGGTGAAGTATTCTCAATCTTACCTCTTGCTAAAAAAGAAGATTTACCAAAAGTAATAGATTTCGTATTAGATTACTTTGCACAAATAGAAGAAAAACTTTACTTTAGAGGTATTACAGAAGAAGTAGTAGATTATTTAAAGGAAGAATACGGAGATAGATTTGAATATATAGCAGAAAGAGATTTATTTGACTATGTTTATGATGGTGAAATAATGAGAACTCTAAAAGGTAGAAAAAATAGCAAAAAAAGAAATCATATAAATTACTTCTTAACTGAATACGACGGAAGATTTGAATATAGACTTCTTGGAAAAGAAGATTTCGACGATTGTAGAGCTCTTTTAGATGAGTGGACAATAAATAAAGAAGAAAACGACAACATAGAAGAAGGGGTAGATGATGAAAGATCTGGTATAGAAAAATTATTTACTCACTATGACCAAATATGTGACAGATTAAAAATAGCTGGTATATATATAGATGGAAAATTAGAAGCATTTACTATGGGTGAATTATTAAACAAAAATATGGCTTTAATTCACATAGAAAAAGCTAATCCAGAAATAAGAGGATTATATCCTTATATAAACCAACAATTTTTAGTTCATGAATTCCCTGAAGTTGAATTTGTAAATAGAGAAGAAGATATGGGAATAGAAGGACTTAGAAAAGCAAAATTATCTTACCATCCATGTAAACTTGTTGAAAAATACACTGTTAGGGAGGCTAACTAATTGAATATTAGATATGCTAGAGCAACTGATAAAAATCAAATAGTTTCACTTTGGAATTATTGTTTTGAGGATGGAGAAGATTTTGTAAAATACTATTTTGAAAATTTATATGATAAAAAAAATACTATTATAATAGAAGAAAATAATGAGGTGTTGTCTGCGCTTCAATTAAACAAATACAAAATAGACCTTAGAAACAGAAAATACGATGTATCTTATGTTGTAGGTGTTTCATCGAAGCCTGAAGTTAGAGGGCTTGGTTATATGAAACATCTAATGACATATACGTTAGAAGAGTTATATAAAAGTGGAGAAATAGTATCACTTTTAATGGCGATTGATTATAGACTGTATAAAAGATATGGATTTGACCATTGCTATGACCAAATTCAATATAATATAAAAACAGATGAGCTTTCAGGATTTAGAGTAACATCTAAATTGAGAAAAGCTGATTTTGAAGATTCTAAAATATTATCTGAAATTTATACAAATGCAGTGAAAAACTTAAATGGATATGCATTGAGAGATGAAGTTTACTTTGATAGATTTATGAAAGAAATCGAATCTGAAGATGGATATATATATATTGATGAAGAAAACAAAAGTTATATAGCATATTATATACAAGGAGACACAATCTTTGTTAGAGAGCTTATATACAACAATATTTCGTCATTAAAATCTATATTAGCTTATATATACAATCACAATACACAATGCAAAAATACAGTTATAAATGCACCTGTAGATGACAAAATTAAATTAATAATTGCTAATTTAAAAACTTGTGAAATTAAATTAATTCCATTTATGGCGGGAAGAGTTATTAACTTTGAAAAATATATCGAAAGTATAAATTTAGATAATATAAATACATACCATATTGAAGGTGAATCTATAAAAATAAAAGTTATAGATAAATATATACCTCAAAATGATAATGTATTTGAAATATATATAAAAGACAACAAAGTAAAAATAGAAAAAACACAAGAAAGTTATGATATAGAGTTGGATATAAACTCTATAACGCAATTAGCTTTTTCTTATTTAAATATAGAAGAAATTTTTATGTTAAATGAAATTGATGAAAATTCTTTAACATCAAATCAAATAAAATTATTAAATATTTTATTTGAAAAAAAGGTAAACTATATAGATGAACTTGTTTAAAAAAATGGCGTTTTACTAAAAAGTAAAATGCCATTTTTTTTTATTTAGAATAAAAAATAGGAAAAAATTTAAATTCTAAGGAAATTATGTATTATCTAGAATAACGGAAAAAGCCATTGACACTATGAACAAAGTGAAATTTTTAAGCAACGGACGAAGTCGTTGGCGCTATGAACAAAGTGAAATTTTAAGCAACGGACGAAGTCGTTGGCGTCATGAACAAAGTGAATTTTTTATATAAAAATTTAAAAATATGATGGAAAAAAATAGAAATAAGTATACAATATATTCATGAATAAAAAATAACTGGATATTCAATTAATAAATAACTGGGGTGATATATGATGGAAGTAAAATATGCAAAACGAATGATGACAGAAGGTGGATCTGAAATAAGTGATATATTAGCATTAACAGCTAAACCAGAAGTAATATCTTTTGCAGGGGGGCTACCTGCGCCAGAATTATTTCCTGTAGAAGATATGGAGAGAATGGCTAACGAAGTTTTAGAGGAAGTAGGAAGAGTAGCTTTACAATATTCTTCAGCTCAAGGTTTCCCAAAATTTAGACAACAGATAGCTGATAGAATGAATGATAAACAAAAAACTAATGTTAAAGCTGATGATATATTAATAACTAGTGGTTCACAACAAGCATTAGAGTTTTCAGCAAAGATATTTATAGATGAAGGCGACGTAATATTATGTGAAAGTCCAACTTATTTAGGGGCATTAAATGCATTTAATGGATATGGACCAAAATACATAGAAGTTGAAACAGATGAAGATGGTATGAATATGGAAGCTTTAGAAAGAGTTTTACAAACAACTGACAGAGTAAAAATGATATATGTTATACCAGATTTTCAAAATCCAACTGGAAGAACGTGGCCAATTGAAAAACGTAAAAAATTTGTTGAATTAATAACTAAATATAAAGTAGTTGCTTTAGAAGATAATCCTTATGGTGAGTTAAGATATGAAGGAGAATTTTTACCTTCATTAAAATCTTTTGATAAAGAAGGATATGTAGTATATTTAGGAACATTTTCAAAAATACTATGTCCAGGATATAGACTTGGATGGGTATGTGCAACGCCAGAAATATTATCTAAATATATAAGATGTAAAGAAGATGGGGATTTACAAACATCTACAATTTCTCAATTAGAAGTTAGTAGATATTTAGATGAATGTGATGTTGATGCACATGTAGTAGAAATAAGAGATTTATATAAAAAGCGTAGAGATTTAATGTTAAAAACAATAGAAGAAGAGTTCCCAGAAGAAGTAAAATGGACTCATCCAGAAGGTGGATTATTTATGTGGGTAACAGTACCTGAAAGCATAAATACTACTGAAATGATGAAAAAATGTGTCGAAAACAATGTAGCATATGTTCCAGGTGTTGCTTTTTATCCGGGAAGAACTAAAACTAATAACTTCAGATTAAATTATTCAAATATGGATGAAGACAGAATAGTAACAGGTATAAAGAGAATAGCTGAAGTTATAAAAAATGAATTAAAATAATAGAAAGTTTATACTTGTAAAATTAGAAATAAGACATATGGTTAAATATATGTCTTATTTTTATAACTTATAGGAGAATTTATAAAAATATACATAAATATATAAATTAAGGGCAATTTATCATAAACAGGTATTTTATCATAAATATTATGATTAATAATATAAAATTTTTAATATAGGAGGTAGGGTATAGAATGTTAAAAGAAAATTTAATGGTTAAAGCATTAAATAAATTTGACGATATTTGTTTTTTGGTTATAGTTGATGGAGAAGAGTATAAAATAGGAGAGGGAGAACCAACATTTACAGCAAAATTTAAAGAATCTATACCAGTAAGTAAATTGCTTAGCAGTACATCTCTTGCATTAGGAGAAGCATATATGAGTGGAAATTTAGAAATAGAGGGGGATTTATATCATGCCCTTGATTACTTTATGAGTGAAATGGATAAATTCTCTATAGATAAAAAGGCAATGAAAAAATTAATTTTCACATCAATATCTAAGAAAAATCAAGAAAAAGAAGTTAGAAGTCATTATGACATAGGAAATGATTTTTATAAGTTATGGCTAGATGAAACTATGAGTTATTCTTGCGGATATTTTTTAAATGATAATGATACTCTATATCAAGCTCAAGTCAATAAAGTAGACTACATTTTAAAAAAATTATACTTAAAAGAAGGAATGACACTACTTGATATAGGTTGTGGATGGGGATTTTTATTAATTGAAGCAGCTAAAAAATATAAAATTCATGGAACAGGAATTACATTGAGTGTTGAGCAATACAATGAATTTAGAAGAAGAATAGTAGACGAAGGTTTAGAAGACTACTTAGAAGTAAAACTTATGGACTATAGAGATTTAAAAAATAGTGACTTAAAATTTGATAGAGTTGTAAGTGTAGGTATGCTTGAACATGTAGGGCGCGATAATTATCAATTATTTATAGACTGTGTAAATACAGTATTAAAACCTCATGGGCTATTTTTACTACACTTTATAAGTGGTCTGAAAGAGCATCCAGGCGATCCATGGATAAAAAAATACATATTCCCAGGAGGAGTTATCCCAAGTTTAAGAGAAATAATGAATTGTTTAGCAGAAGATAATTTCCATACACTAGATGTAGAGAACTTAAGAAATCATTATAATCGCACACTTTTATGCTGGGAAAAGAATTATAAAGAACATATAGACGAAGTTAGAGAAATGTTTGATGAAGAATTTGTACGAATGTGGGATTTATATCTTTCAGCTTGTGCGGCAATTTTCCACAATGGAATAATAGATATCCATCAAATATTAGTATCTAAAGGAGTAAATAATGATTTACCAATTGTTCGTTGGTACTAAAATTTAAAAATACAAAACTCTTATATAAAAAGGAATAGATAGTATATAACTATGTATTCCTTTATTTTTTGGGATTATATCATATAAAAATCTATATTAAGACTCTTTAATATATAGTCTAATTACAAATATATCAAATTACGTTGTAGTTTTGATAACTTAAATATTATATGATTTTATAAATAATAGAAATCTAAAAAAATAATTATTTAAAATTGAGTATACTTTTTAAATAAGGTCAATAATACTAAAAATAAACTTTTAGGGGTGAGACTTTGAGAAGACCGTTGTTATTGATTTTTATAATAATTTTAATTTTAGGATTATTTATCACATCAAATAAAGAATTAGACAATATAAATTCTGATACTAACATAACTATAAATGGAGTTGTAAAAGATAAAAAAGAAAAAAGTAAATATACTCAATATATAATAGATGGATACTTAGTAAACGATTATAAAAGAAAATACAACCTTAAAATAGGACAAATTGTAGAAGTAAAAGGTAATTTAAAAGATTTAGATAACCTAAATTTAGACGACTTTAATTATGGAAGATATATAAAAAGTTGTGGTTATAAAGGACTAATAAATTCAAACTACTTTAATGTAATTGGACAAAATAAATTTTATATAAATTTGGGAAAGATAAAAATATACATGAGAGATACATTTAGATATCTATATAAAGATTCATCTAACTTTATAAATTCATGTTTATTGGGAATAAAAGACGACTTAACAAAAGAAGAAAAAGATATGTTTTCTAAAACAGGAACGAGTCATGTACTTGCAATATCAGGACTTCATACAGGAATACTATGTGTATTGATAGCTTATATAATAAGAGGAATAAATAAAATATATAAATTATTTATCTTAGTTATTATTATGGCTTTATATAGTATAATGGTTGGATTTTCTCCATCTATAACACGAGCAGTATTTTTTGTCACAATTATGTATTTAGCAATATTTTTATTTAGGAAAAGAGATGGAATAACAACTTTATCATTAATTGCTAGTTTATTAATTATAAATAATCCATACACTATATACAATATTAGTTTTCAGTTGTCATTTTTAGCGACACTGTCTATCTTGTATTTTAATAAAATAATTAAAAGAAAGTTGAAATTTGATATCATATCAATGACTATAGCTGCCAATATTCTAACTATGCCAATAGTTTACTATATATTTGGAGGAATTGCTCTTTTATCGATTTTAGGCAATATAGTAATAATACCTTTTATAGGCATTATTATGAATTTAAGTCTTTTTAGTATTTTATTATTTGAGGTAAATTTAAATATTACAAAAGTTATAGTTTATATAAACAAAAACCTTATTAATATGGTATATTATATATTGGATAAGTTGAGCAAAATAGAAATTGGATATATAGAAGTTGAAAATCCTAATATAATATATGTAATAATTTATTATGTTTTAATTTTCTCTTACATGATATACAAAGAAATTAAAACTATGAAGGAGCAAGAAAATGAAATACAAGGATATTGTCTATAATATAAAAGCTAAAAATTTTGAAAAAATTTATCTATTATATGGTAGAGAGCACTATTTAATAGATAATACTATAAAATTATTTAGAGAATCTTTGAACGAAAGTATGATCGATTTCAATTTAGATATAATAGATGGCAAAGAAATTACATTAGAACAATTGCTTAGTTCTATAGAAACACTTCCATTTATGGATGAAAGAAAAATAGTAATAGTAAAGGATTTCGAATTGCTTACAAAAGCTAAGAAAAAGAATTTTTCTGATAAAGAAGAAAAAACTCTTGCTGAGCACCTAGAAAATATTCCTGATACTACTATTTTAGTTTTTACTGTATATGGTGAAATTGATAAAAGAAAAAGCATTGTAAACAGAATAAGTAAAAATGGAGTTGTCTATAATTGTGAAAAAATATCTGATATGGAACTGTTTAAATGGTCTAAAAAGAAATTTACAGAAAACAACATAATGATAGAAAATGCACAAATTATGTACTTTATTGAGTCTACTGGATATAAAGATAAAAATAATGAATTTACATTATCTGATATAGACAACGAAATAAAAAAGATAAGTTCTTTTGCAGGAACAGATACACAAGTTACAAATGAAATAATAGATAGACTTTCACAAAAAAAGATAGAAAATGATATTTTTAAACTAATTGATTATATTGGAGATAAAAATTCACAAAGTGCTATAAAAATACTAAATGATATGATAAATGAAGGGGAATCTGTTTTAGGAATTTTTGCTATGATAAATAGACAATTTAAAACAGTGCTCCAAGTAAAAGAATTATTAAATAAAGGACTAAATAATAAAAGTATATCAGAAAAATTAAAAACTTCTTTATTTATAGTAAATAAATCGATAAAAATAAGTAAGAACTTTACAGAAGATATGATAATAGATATGTTAAATTATATACTAGAGAGTGATTATAAAATAAAAAATGGTCTGATGAGGGATACACTTGCTATAGAAATGTTAGTAAGTAAGTACTGCCAGAGAAGAGTGAGTTAAAGTCTTCCTAAAAAGGGGAAGACTTTTTCTTTTATTTAAATTTTTACAAAATAAAAAACCCTTGAAATTAATCAAGGGCCAATTTATGCACAAATTAAACTTCTTATTAAGCGTTCATAGAGTTTAATTTTTGAGCTAATTTAGCTACTTTTCTAGCAGCAGCGTTTTTGTGTATAGTTCCTTTAGAAGCAACTTGAGATATTTTCTTTTGAGCGAATTGGAATCTTTGAGTAGCTTCTTCTACGTTACCAGCAGTAACAGCTTCTTCGAATCTTCTTATAGCTGTTTTAACTTGTGATTTTCTAACTCTGTTTAAAGCAGTTTTCTTATCGATAACTTTTATTCTCTTTTTAGCAGATTTTATATTAGCCAACCTGTTCACCTCCCATAAAATTTATTATTCTCATCGTCAACATATTTGATTTTAACAGAAATAAAAATAAAAATCAAGTATTAATATTCAATAGTTTTAATTTAATTTAACTTTTATTTAAATTATGTTTAAAAATCGTAAAAGAGTTAATAATTATAACCAAAGTTAAAAAACAGAAATTAAAACTATAATTCTGTTTACTAAATATGATTAAAATGTTTTTCAATAAGACTTAATAACATTTGGAGGTTTTTATGATAAGTATAAGAACAGATTTAGCACTTGAGGCGACAGAAATATGTGAAGAACAGTCGACAGCTCTTGATGGAGTCGTAGTAGACACAAAAGAACTAGAAGATTGCACTGTTACTACAGTCGAAATAATAAATGAAACTGGTTCAAAAATAATGAATAAAGAAATAGGTAAATATATAACTCTAGAAAGCGACTTAATGAAATTTGATGATGACGATTCTAGAGAAAAAGTTATAAATTATCTAAAAGACGAACTAATAGATATATTTGGAACAGATCAATCTAAACGAACTCTAGTAATAGGACTAGGAAACTGGAACATTACCTCAGATGCACTAGGGCCTAGAGCAGTATCAAAAACACTTGTAACTCGCCATATTTTTAAAAACTACAACAAAGACTATGATGATGACTTTTCTGAAGTAGCAGCATTGAGTCCAGGAGTTATGGGGATTACAGGTATTGAAACAGTAGAAATAGTAAAATCAATCGTAGACAAAATTAAACCAGATAGAGTAGTTGCAATAGATGCATTGGCATCTAGAAAAATGGATAGAGTTAATGCAACTATTCAAATATCAACTGGTGGTATAGCACCAGGAGGAGGCGTTGGTAATAAAAGAAAAGCATTAGATAAATCTTATTTAGGTGTAGATGTAATTGCAATAGGCGTACCTACAGTAGTAGATGCTGCCACACTTACGATAGATGTGCTAGATTTAGCTATAGATAATTTAATGGAAGTATCTGAAGAAAGCAGTGGATTTTATACAATGCTTAAAAAATTAAAAGAAGAAGAAAAATACCAATTAATTAAAGATTCTTTAGACCCATATGATAAAAATTTAATTGTAACTCCAAAAGACATAGACGAAACAATAGAAAATCTAGCGATAATAATAAGCGAAGGATTAAATAGGTCCCTCCATCCAGGAAGGATTTAAAACTAAGGAGGAGAAATATGTATAATAAATTTGCTAAAGTAATAAGTATAGCTATTTTATTATTTACAATACCAAGTACTACATTAGGGCTTGATAAGAATGGATTATTTAAAAACTTAATAAAATATTCTTATCCCGAAGTTAAAGTTATAGAAAAAGATGAACAAAATACAGATAAAAGCGATCAATCAAATAAAGAAGATACAACTACAAATAATAATAAAGCTACAAATAATCAGTTTGTTAATGTATATGTAGGAGAAGATAATATTCCTGTTGCAAAAACGACAAATGCTAATGGTATAACATTAGACAGTAGTGTATATAATTCAAAATTAAGAGTTACTAACAATAAACCACAAATTTTGATATACCACAGTCACAGTTGTGAAACATATTCTGATTCACCAAAAGGAAATTATCACTCTGAAGATAAGGACCACTCAGTTATGTCTGTTGGATGTTTACTTACAAACCAACTGTCTAACTTGGGATGGGGAGTAGTTCATTCTACTACTTTTCATGATAGTCCTACATATAATAATTCATATGCAAGAAGTGCAGAAACTATAAAATCTGTAATGAATCAATATAATGATGTAAATATAACTATAGACCTACATAGAGACGGTCTTAATATAGCTAATCAAGCTACAAAAAATAATATTCACAATAAATACACTACAACAATAAATGGAGAAAAAGTAGCTAAATTTTTCTTTGTTGTAGGTGCTAGAAATGATGATGTTGAAAAAGTACAAAAATTAGCTGATGGATTGACTGAATACGCTAAGAAAAAATATCCTGATTTAATAATGCCAGTAGTATTAAAACCTTATGGTAGATTCAATCAAAGTATCTCAGACAATGCTATATTAGTAGAAGTAGGAAGTAATGGTACTACTACTGCAGAAGCTCAAGCGAGTGCAAAATATATAGCACAAGTAATAGATGGATATTTTAAAGAACAAAATATAAAAAATAATTGAGAAAGAATAAATAAATGCCTACATTAGATGAAAGAATAAATAATAGAAAAAATAAAAAGAAGAGAACAATAACTTTTAAAACATTATCTATAATTTTTATGATAAATATAGCTATAGGATGTATATTTTTTACAGATTATAATATGAATAAAAATCTTAATAAAAAATCAATAATAGATATGAATATAGAATTAATACAGAAAAAAATAAACTCTATAGAAGAAATTTTAAAAAATTTTAACTTAAATATAAAAGGATAGTACTATAATGATTGTATAAACTTGGAAAAATAAGGCTTAATATATGAATAAGTCTTATTTTTCTGTCATAACTTATATTTACAGAAAAGCTGATATATTATAAAATAAAATCTATGATTAAAATAATTTAAACTAAGTTTTAAGGAGGAAAAAAGGTGGACAATAAACAAAGTAGAACGAGAAATTTTAGTATTATTGCACATATAGACCATGGAAAGTCTACCTTGGCGGATAGATTAATTCAATATACAGGTTTAGTTAGTGATAGAGAAATGAAAAATCAGTTATTAGATAACATGGATTTAGAAAGAGAAAGAGGAATCACTATCAAATTACAAAATATAAGATTAAAATACAACGCTAAGGATGGAAATGAGTACTATCTAAACTTAATAGATACTCCAGGTCATGTCGACTTCAATTATGAGGTATCAAGAAGTTTAGCTGCGTGTGAAGGAGCTCTATTAGTAGTAGACGCTGCTCAAGGTGTAGAAGCACAAACATTAGCAAATGTATATTTAGCATTAGATCAAGATTTAGAAATATTACCAGTAATAAATAAAATAGATCTTCCAAGTGCTAGACCAGACGAAATAAAAGAAGAAATAGAAGATATTATAGGGCTTGATGCTAGTGAAGCTCCATTAGTATCAGCTAAAAGTGGTTTAAATATACAAGACGTATTAGAAGATATAGTAAATAATATACCTGCTCCAGAAGGTGATATAGAAAAACCATTAAAAGCTTTAATATTCGACTCATACTATGATGCTTATAAAGGTGTTGTAGCATATGTTAGAGTATTCGAAGGTGAAGTTAAAAAAGGTATGACAATCGAGATGATGAATACTAAAAAGAAATTCGAAGTTACAGAAGTAGGGGTTATGGCTCCACATCCAACTGAACTTGATAGCCTTCAAGCTGGAGATGTTGGATATATAGCAGCGAGTATAAAAGATATAAGAAGTTGTCATGTTGGTGATACTATAACAGATGCATCAAGACCTACAGAAGAAGCACTTCCAGGATACAAAAAAGCTACACCAATGGTTTACTGTGGTATTTATCCAGGTGAAGGTGAAAAATATGAAAATGTTAAAGATGCATTAGAAAAATTACAAGTAAACGATGCAGCATTAGAATTTGAACTTGAAACTTCTGCAGCATTAGGGTTCGGATTTAGATGTGGATTCTTAGGATTATTACACTTAGAAATAATAGAAGAGAGACTAGAAAGAGAATTCAACTTAAACCTAGTAACAACAGCTCCATCTGTTATATACAGAGTAACTAAGAATACTGGTGAAGTAGTTATGATACAAAACCCAACTAACTTACCAGACCCATCAGAAATAAAAATGATAGAAGAACCAATCGTAAAAGCTGACATAATAGTACCAAAAGACTATGTTGGTATAGTAATGGAATTATGTCAAGAGAGACGTGGAACTATGCATAATATGGAGTATATAGATCCTAAGAGAGTTATGTTACATTACGATTTACCACTAAATGAAGTTATATACGATTTCTTTGATGCATTAAAATCTAGAACAAGAGGATATGGTTCATTAGACTTTGAAATGAAAGGATATGTTCCATCTACACTAGTAAAACTAGATATATTAATAAATAAAGAACAAGTCGATGCACTAAGTTTTATAGTACATGAATCAAAAGCATATGCTAGAGGAAAAGCTATGTGTGAAAAACTTAAAAATGAAATACCAAGACATCAATTTGCTGTGCCAATACAAGCAGCTGTTGGAAATAAAATAATAGCTAGAGAAACTATAAGTGCTCTTAGAAAAGACGTACTTGCTAAATGTTACGGTGGGGATATATCTCGTAAGAAGAAACTTCTTGAAAAACAAAAAGAAGGTAAAAAACGTATGAGACAAATCGGAAACGTAGAAGTACCACAAAAAGCATTTATGGCAGTTTTAAAATTAGACGACTAGATTAAAATAAATAAAAGCTCTATAAAAGATGAAGTATCTATTTTATAGAGCTTTTTTAACATCATTTTTATACTATAATATAAGTTGAAAAGGGTTATAAAATAATATAAAATAAACTTATGCTAATACAGCATTTAAGCTTATTTTATAGCGCATAGGAAATTATATTTATGTAAAGTAAATCTTTAGGAGGGATGAGTTATTTTTATTATAATAGCAATCGTAGCAATAATAGTGGTTTTAAGCATAATTTTAATTAACAAAAATAAATCACAAAGACAACAAATCATCGATAAAATACCAATAAGAATAAGTCTAAATGGAATAAAGGGGAAATCTATAATAACTAATTTAGTCAGTAATATATTAATAGAAGCAGGTTATAAAGTTATAGGAAAAACTGCAAACGAATCTTCAGATATAATTTTAGGACTACAAAATGGTTCAGATGATGAATATTCAAAATTACAACATAAAACTAATAATGATAAATTTTCAGTTTTAAAAAATGCATCAGAGTTAGGCGTCGATGCTGTAATTTATGAAAATATAGATGCAGATTCAGCTTCTAAAAAAGTATCTAAATTTAATGAGCTAAATGAAAATATAGCTGTTATAAGTGAGATTTCTGAGGATTATGTAGAAGAAGATGATAAACTTGTTCAATCATTTGCGCAAGTTATACCTTATGAAGGATATTTAGTAACAACTAACAATAATTACACAGATTATTTTAAAAGTATAGCAAGAGAGAGAAATACTAAAGTAATAATTGCGGATAACTCAAAGATTACATATAAATACTTAGATTTATTTGATTATGATGATGTATCTGTAGAAAATGCTGCCTTATCTATTGCTGTAGGAGAAGCACTAGGAATAGATGAAAAAACATGCCTTAGAGGTATGGTAAATATAAATACAAAAAGGTAAACTTATTTTTTAAGTTTACCTTTTTTAATTTTAAGGTAATTATATATTATCTAAAGCAATGTAGTAAGTCTGTTGATGAATTTTTAATTAAAAAAATAAGTTATTTTATATAGAGTGATTATAATTTATAATAGCAATAGAATGTATACTTATAATTTCATTGTGAAAACTATAAATAAGATAATAAAAACTTATAAAAGCTATAAGAAATAAAAATAGAGAGGGTGATTTTTTGCTTGGATTATACATACATATACCTTTTTGCGTGCAAAAATGTAAATACTGCGATTTTAATTCATATAAAATGATAGTAAATGAAAAAGATAGATTTTTATCTGATTTAAAAAAAGAGATGGCTTTATATAAAAATAAAGATAGAAAAATAAATAGCATATTTTTTGGTGGAGGGACGCCTAGCATATTAAACAATAATGACATGCAATTTATAATGGACGAAATAAAAGAAAACTTCTCTATAGATGAAGATGCAGAAATATCAATGGAGTGCAACCCAGGTACACTTACAGAAGATAAACTAAAATTTATGAGAAGTATTGGAGTAAATAGACTTAGTATAGGACTTCAAGCTGTGCAAGAAAATTTACTTAGATATATAGGTAGAATACATAATTATGAACAATTTGAAAAAAACTATTTAGAAGCTAGAAAAGTAGGATTTAAAAATATAAATATAGATTTAATGTATAATCTTCCACATCAAACTTTTGAAGATTGGAAAGAAACTCTACATAAAATAGTAAGCTTGAATCCAGAACATATATCAGCGTATTCTCTAATTTTAGAAGAAGGAACTAAATTATACGACATGTATATGAAAAAAGAGTTTGATCTTGGTGATGAAGATGAAGATATAAAAATGTATGAATATGCTATAAATTATTTAAAAGAAAATGGATATAATCAATATGAGATATCAAATTATGCTAAAGTGGGATATGAATGCAAGCATAACATATTATATTGGAAATGTAAAAATTACATAGGATTAGGACCGGGAGCATCTGGATATATTAATAATGTTAGATACAACAATGTACAAAGTTTAGATGATTATCATGAAAAATTATTACAAAATCAAAAGCCTATAGATTTCTTTGAAACTCTTACTCAAAAAGACGAAATAGAAGAAAAGATTATCATGGGACTTAGAATGAATGAAGGTATAATTTTTAAAGATTTTGAGGAATTTGAAATAAACTTTGAAGAAAAATATAAAGAACAAATAGCTAAACATTTAAATTTAGAATTAATAGAAATGACACAGGGCGGATTTAAATTTACTCAAAAGGGAAGAGAAATATCAAATAATATTTTTTTAGATTATATAGATTAAATAAAAACTGTTGACAAAAATAAAAATAAGTGTTATATAATATATATAATCTTTTTAGCACTCGAAAATAGTGAGTGCTAACAGCAGGGAGGAAATGAAAAATGGAACTTAATGAAAGAAAAATGAAAATCCTCAAAGCGATAGTTAAAGATTATATTGAAACAGCTGAAGCTGTAGGATCTAGAACAATTTCTAAAAAGCATAATCTTGGAGTTAGCGCTGCGACTATAAGAAATGAAATGGCGGATTTGGAAGAATTGGGATATTTAGTTCAGCCACATACATCAGCAGGAAGGGTGCCAACAGAAAAAGGTTATAAATTATATGTAGATTTGTTGATGGGAACTAATGAATTAAATGATAGCGACAAAGAAATAATTGAAAAATGTGTAGAAAGCAACATGAATCACATACAAGATTTAATTCATGAAACTTCTAAGATGTTATCACAGCTTACTAATTACACAACTATAGGTACTACTAAAATAGTAAAACCAAGTGTGATTAAACATATCCAACTAGTTAACATGGGTGAACACAGTATATTATTAATTGTTGTAACAGATATTGGAGATATTAAAAAGACTGATATTCCTACTAAAAAGTATTTAGATCAAGCTAAGTTGAATATAATTTCTGATAATCTTACTAAAAAGCTTGCAGGAAAAAGTATAACAGATATTGATAACAATTTAATAGCTTTTATAAAATATGAAATAGGAGAATACTCTTCTATAGTGGATAAATTGCTTAGCGTATTAAATTCAAATGTATCAGATGATGATGTATCGATAACATTAAACGGTGTTACAAACATACTTGATTATCCAGAATTTAATGATGTATTAAAAGCTAGAAGCTTTTTAGACATGCTTGAAACAAAAGAAACAGTAGCTAAAATAATACAATCAAAAGGAATATTAAAAGACAATACCAATATAATAATTGGTAGTGATAATGACTGTCAACAAGCCCAAGACTGTAGTGTTGTAACAGCTACATACAAAGTAGACAATGAGCAAATCGGACGTATAAGTTTTATAGGTCCAACGAGAATGGATTATTCTAGAATATATTCGATAATAAATTATATGAATATATTGCTTAATAATAAATAGAAAAATAAAAGAATCGAGGGGTGTAATATCTTGGAAAATAAAGATGTACAATCTGAAGTTAAAAACGATACTAACACTTCAGTTGAAGAACAAGCGGCTGAGGAAGTAAAAACACAACAAACTGAAGATGATAATGTAACAGATATAAATTCTAAATTAGAAGAAAAGAAAGTTGAAGATAAAATAAAAGACTTAGAATCTAAAGTAGAAGCATCTGAAGATAAATATAGAAGACTTCAAGCAGAATATTCTAACTATATTAGAAGAACACAACAAGAAAAAGAGACAATTGGCGTATTTGCTAATGAAAAAATAATAACTGAATTAATACCAGTTATAGATAATATGGAAAGAGCATTAGATGCTTGCCCAGATAAAGAAGAAGCTCTTTATAAAGGTGTAGATTTAGTTTATAAACAACTAAAAGATTCATTAGTAAAATTTGGTGTTGAAGAAATAGAAGCAGAAGATGCTGATTTCGATCCAAATGTTCACATGGCAGTAATGCAAGAAAACATAGATGGAGTAGAACCAAACAAAGTTGTTATGGTACTACAAAAAGGATACAAACTTGGTGCAAAAGTAATAAGACCAACAATGGTTAAAGTATCTTGCTAATAAATTTGTAAATAATAAATAGCTAATAATTGAAAATAGCTAACAAATTAAATAAATTAATTAAAATGAAAATTCCAGGAGGCGTATTAACATGGCAAAAGTAATAGGTATAGATTTAGGTACAACAAACTCTTGTGTAGCAGTTTTAGAAGGTGGAGAACCTCAAATAATAGCAAATAACGAAGGTATGAGAACTACACCATCAGTAGTAGCATTTACAAAAGATGGTGAAAGAATAGTAGGGGAACCTGCAAAAAGACAAGCAGTTACAAATGCAGAAAGAACTGTAACTTCAATAAAAACTCATATGGGTACAGATTACAAAGTAGATATAGATGGTAAAGGATATACTCCACAAGAAATATCAGCTATAATACTTCAAAAATTAAAATCAGATGCAGAAAGTTACTTAGGTCAAACAGTAACAGAAGCAGTTATAACTGTTCCAGCATACTTCACAGATGCTCAAAGACAAGCAACTAAAGATGCAGGTAGAATAGCAGGACTTGACGTTAAAAGAATAATAAACGAACCAACTGCTGCAGCTCTTGCTTACGGTATGGATAAATTAGACGAAGAAAAGAAAATATTAGTATTTGACTTAGGTGGAGGTACTTTCGACGTATCAATACTTGAAATAGGTGACGGTACTTTCGAAGTTTTAGCTACTGCTGGTAACAACAGATTAGGTGGAGACGACTTCGATAAAGTTATAATAGATTACTTAGCTGACGAATTCAAAAAAGCTGAAGGTGTTGATTTAAGATCAGACAAAATGGCATTACAAAGATTAAAAGAAGCTGCTGAAAAAGCTAAAAAAGAATTATCTTCAACAATGTCAACTAACATAAATCTACCATTCATAACTGCAACTGCAGAAGGACCAAAACACATGAATATAGATTTATCAAGAGCTAAATTCAACGAATTAACTGCTGATTTAGTAGAAAAAACTATGGGACCAACTAAGAGTGCTTTAGCTGATGCTGGACTTTCAGTTTCAGAAATAGACGACGTATTATTAGTAGGTGGTTCAACAAGAATACCTGCAGTTCAAGAAGCTGTTAAAAACTTCATAGGAAAAGAACCTCACAAAGGTATAAACCCAGATGAATGTGTTGCTGCTGGTGCTGCTATACAAGCTGGTGTTTTAACTGGTGAAGTTAACGACTTATTATTATTAGATGTTACTCCATTATCATTAGGTATAGAAACTATGGGTAACGTAATGACTAAAATAATAGAAAGAAATACTACTATACCAACTAAAAAATCTCAAGTATTCTCAACTGCTGCAGATAACCAAACTGCTGTTGATATACACGTATTACAAGGTGAAAGATCAATGGCTTACGATAATACTACATTAGGTAGATTCCAATTATCTGAAATACCACCAGCTCCAAGAGGAATACCTCAAATAGAAGTTACTTTCGATATAGATGCTAATGGTATAGTTCACGTTACTGCTAAAGATTTAGGAACTGGAAAAGAACAAAAAGTTACTATAACTTCAGGAACTAACTTATCAGAAGAAGAAATAGAAAGAAAAGTTAAAGAAGCAGAAATGAATGCTGAAGCTGATAAACAAAAGAAAGAAAAAATAGAAGCATTAAACCAAGCTGAATCAACTATTTATCAAACTGAAAAAACTTTAAACGAATTAGGAGATAAAGTAAGTGCAGAAGATAAATCAGCTATAGAAAGTGCTTTAGAAAACTTAAAAGCAGTTAAAGATAAAGAAAGCGCAACAGCTGAAGAATTAAAAACTGCAATGGATGAAGTAATGAACAAATTCCATAAAATATCTGAACAAATGTATCAACAAGCTCAAGCAGCACAAGGTGCAGAAGCTCAAGATGCTGGTTATGACCAAGGTTCAAACGCTGGAAATGGCGATGACAACGTAGTAGATGCAGATTTTACAGAAGTTGATGATAAATAGGTTACAAAGACAGAGTATTTGTGTATAATAAAATTAACGTACTTTTTAAAAGTACTTAGTAAAGAAGATTAGTCTGTTAAAATAAATTTATAATAGCTTGTAGTTTAACATTCTACAAGCTATTATTTTGTAAGATGTAAAGGTGGTGAAATCCTTGAGTGAAAAAAGAGATTACTATGAGGTACTTGGTGTAGGCAAAGACGCAGACGCTAAAGAGATTAAAAAAGCTTATAGAAAATTAGCAATGAAATATCACCCAGACAAAAATCCTGGTGATAAAGATGCTGAAGAAAAATTCAAAGAAATAAATGAAGCTTATGAAGTTCTTTCTGATGAAGAAAAAAGAAGTACTTATGATAGATTTGGACACGACGGATTAAATGGTCAAGGCGGATTTGGCGGCGGTCAAGGATTCGGCGGATTCGGAGGAAGTGGCTTCGGTGGATTCGAAGATATATTCGGAGACATATTCGGTTCTAGCTTTGGAGGTGGATTCGGAAGTTCTTCATCTAGAAGAAGAGGACCAAAACGTGGTGCAGATATAAGACAATCAGTTACTATTAGTTTTGAAGATGCTGCATTCGGTAAGAAAATAAAAGTTAAAATAAATAGAAGTGAAGAATGTGAAGAATGTCATGGTAGTGGAGCAAGACCAGGAACATCTAAAAAAACTTGTCCTACTTGTCATGGTTCAGGAACAGTTCAAAGTGTTCAAAGAACTCCATTCGGTAATATAGCTAGCCAAAGAACATGTTCTACATGTGATGGTGAAGGGGAAATAAATGAATCACCATGTAACAAATGTCATGGAAAAGGTAGCGTAAGAAAAACTAAGACAATAGAAGTTGATATACCAGCAGGTATAGATGATGGTCAAATGATAAAACTTTCTGGTCAAGGTGAAGTAGGAGAAAAAGGCGGTCCTAGAGGAGATTTATATATCGTAGTTAATGTACAAAAACACGATATATTCACAAGAGAAGGATACGACGTTTATATAGAAATGCCAATAAGATTTACTCAAGCGGCATTAGGGGATAAATTAGAAGTACCTACACTAGACGGAAAAGTTTCATACACTTTACCTGAAGGAACTCAAACAGGAACAGTATTTAGACTTAGAGAAAAAGGTATACCTAAATTAAGAAGTAATTCTAGAGGTGACCAATACGTTAAAGTTATAATAGATACACCTAAAAAATTAAACGAAGATCAAAAAGAATTATTAAGAAAATTTGATGAATCTTGCGGAAACAAAGTCCACGAAAAACAGAGGAATTGGAAGAACAAGATAGACACTTTTTTCAAAAATTTAAAGAAATAAATTTATTTAAAAAGTATTTTAAATAGTTAACTGCTATTTAAAATACTTTTTTTTGCTAAAAATTTAAAACTAAAAAGTTTTAATAAGAGAAATAATGGTTATTAAATCTATAAGAAGTTTTTGTATGAATTATAAAATTACAATATTTAGGACAAAATATATAAATACAGAAAAAACTGTTAATTATATGATTTAAAAACTAAAAAAATTGCAGAATTTTGGCGATAGATGTAATTTAGTAATTAACCAATAGATTAAATATGATATAATAATTAAATGAAATTTTTAAAATTGAAAATCATAAGTATAAAATTATAACTTTAAATAATAAAACCTAGAAAGGAAGATAATTATATTATGAATTGGACAGAAGTAACTATAAAAACTACTACAGAAGCTGTAGAAGCAATAAGTAACATATTAATGGAAGAAAGATGTGGAGGGGTTATGATAGAAGACCCAAAAGACTTCTTATTCCAAAAGAAAAATGAACTAGATTGGGATTATGTTGAAGAAGAAGTATTCAACAAAAGTGGACAAGACGGAGTACTTATAAAAACTTACATACCAGAAGAAAGAAATGTATTAGAATTAATCGAAACAGTAAAAGCTAGAATAGCTTTATTACCATCATTCGGATTAGATATAGGTGAAGGTTCTGTATCTTTAAGCAATGTCAACGAATCTGATTGGGCAAATGAATGGAAAAAATACTACAAACCAACAAAAGTAGGTAAAAAAATAGTTGTAAAACCTAGCTGGGAAGAGTATGAAAAACAAGAAGGTGACCTAATAATAGAATTAGATCCAGGGATGGCATTCGGAACAGGAACTCATGAGACTACTTCTATGTGTATAAGAGAATTAGAAAACTACGTAGACGAAACAAAAACTGTATTTGATATAGGTTGTGGTAGTGGTATACTTGCAATTGCAGCTGCACAGTTAGGTGCAAAAGAAGTAGTAGCAGGTGACTTAGACGAAGTAGCAGTAAAAGTATCAAAAGAAAACTGTGAAATAAACAACATATCTGACAAAGTAGTAGTTAAACATGGTTCATTATTTGAAGTTGTAGACTCTAAAGCAGACGTAATAGTTGCAAACATAATAGCAGATATAATAAAAATACTTGCTAAAGATGTAAGCAAATTCTTAAAAGATGATGGTGTATTCATATCTTCTGGTATAATACTTGCTAAAATAGATGAAGTTTGTCAAGCTTTAGAAGAAAACGGATTTGAAATAGTTAAAGTTGAGAGATTAGGAGAATGGTCAGCTATAGTTTCTAAACTTAAGTAGGTGAAATAATGGATAGATTTTTCGTAGATAAGACTAATATAAATTTAGAAAACAACACATGTGTAATAGTAGGAGAAGATGTAAAACATATATCTAAAGTTTTAAGATGTAAAATCGGTGAAAAATTAGAAATATGTGATAATGACAACTCTGAATACATCTGTGAAATAACAGAAATAAACAAAGAGCAAGTAGATTTAGATATAATCGAAAAAAGAGAAATAAAAAGAGAATCAGACTTAAAAGTAAAACTATATCAAGGTCTTCCTAAAAGTACTAAAATGGAATTAATACTTCAAAAACTTACGGAAGTTGGAGTTGATGAAATTATTTTAGTATCTACAAAGAGAAGTGTAGTCAAAGTTGACGACAAAAAAGAAGGCAAAAAAATAGAGCGTTGGGAAAGAATTATGTATGAGGCTGCTAAACAAAGTAAAAGAGGTAAGATACCTAAATTAAGAGGTATTTTGCCATTTAAAGAAGCTTTAGAAGACATGAAAAACAACGATATGAATATATGTCCTTATGAAAATGAAAGAACTGTATCTATAAAAAGTGCAATTAAAGATGCCGATATAAATACAATAGGAATCTTTGTAGGACCTGAAGGTGGATTTGAAGAAGAAGAAATAGAAAATATTCAAGATATAGATTCTAAAGTTGTATCATTAGGACCGAGAATATTGAGAACGGAAACTGCATCAGTAGTCGCTTCTTCAATAGTTTTATATGAACTAAGTGACTTAGGAGGAAATATTTAATGAAAAGAGTGGCATTTTATACTTTAGGGTGTAAAGTAAACCAATACGAAACAGAAGCAATGCTTGAATTATTCGAAAAAGAAGGATATGAAAAAGCAGAAACAGAAGATTATGCAGATGTTTATGTTATAAATACTTGTACAGTAACTCATATGAGTGATAGAAAATCAAGACAATATATAAGAAGAATGAAAAAGAAAAATCCAGACGCGATAATCGCTGTAGTTGGATGTTATTCACAAGTATCTCCAGAAGAAATACTTTCAATAGACGAAGTAAATCTTGTTATGGGTACAAATGATAGAAAAAAAATCGTAGAAGAAGTTAAAAAAATCGATGCAAGCAGAAAAATTAGTACAGTTGACGATATAATGAAAGTTAAAGCTTTCGAAGAAATCGAAATAAACAAAACTAACGGAAAAACTAGAGCTTTCTTAAAAATACAAGATGGATGTGATAGATACTGTTCATACTGCATAATACCATATGCAAGAGGCAGAGTTAGAAGTAGAGATTTAGAAAGTATAGTTAAAGAAGTAGAAAATCTTGCAGCTAATGGATATAAAGAAGTAGTTTTAACAGGAATACATGTTGCATCTTATGGAAAAGACATAAAAGAAACTGATATAAAACTTCTAGACGTAATAAAACAAATAAATAATATAGAAGGAATAGAGAGAATAAGACTTAGCTCTGTTGAACCTATATTATTTACAGATGAATTTGTAGAAGCAGTTTCAGCTATGGATAAAGTTTGTCCACACTACCACTTATCACTTCAAAGTGGATGTGATGAAACTTTAAAAAGAATGAAACGTAGATATACAACAGAAGAATATAAAACAATAGTAGATAGACTGAGAGCAGCTATACCAAATGTATCTATAACTACAGATGTTATAGTTGGATTCCCAGGTGAGACAAATGAAGAATTTGATAAAACATATGAGTTCTTAAAAGATATAGAACTTACTCATATGCATATCTTCAAATATTCACCAAGAAAAGGAACACCAGCTGCTACTATGGAAAATCAAGTAGACCCAAGCACAAAACATGAAAGAAGTGAAAAATTACTTCAATTAAACGAAGAAAACTTCAAAAAATTTGGGCAAAAAATGTTAGACAAAGAATTTAATGTATTATTTGAACAAAAAGTTGGAGATAATAAATTTGAAGGTTTAACAGAAAACTATGTTAAAGTTATAGTAGAAAGCGATAAAGATTTATCAGAACAAATTTTAAAAGTAAAAATAACAGATGTAAAAAATGAATTCTTAGAAGGAATTTTGGTATAGTATGTAGAAATACATATAATTAGACAGGAGGTGTAGAGGGGATGGACTGTTTATTTTGTAAAATAATAGATAGAGAAATACCAGGCGATATAGTATATGAAGATGACAAGGTTTTAGCATTTAATGATATAAACCCTGTTGCACCATATCATATTTTAGTAATACCTAAAAAACACTATGATAGTATGATAGATGTTAATGAAGAAGATATGGATATTATTGCACATATTCATAAAGTAATTAATATAATAGCAAAAGAAAAAGGATTTGCAGATAAAGGATTTAGAATAATAAATAACTGCGGTTCTGATGGTGGTCAAGAGGTAAAACACATTCATTTCCACGTGTTAGCTGGAAAGAAACTTCCAATGTATGAAAAAGATGCCAAATAAATTGAATGTTTTTGGTGAAAAAAGTAAAAATGTTCTTGTATATTAATAATTTCATTTTATATTTAATTAAAATACTTGATAAATATAAAAATATAGTTTATAATATACAAGTATGAAATCGCAGAGGTTTTGTAAGGACTAACACGATTTTATACATAATTCGCGAAATCGGAGGGAGGGAAAAAGAATGTCAGAAGTAAGAGTAAGAGAAAATGAATCATTAGATAGTGCTTTAAGAAGATTTAAACGTCAATGCGCTATGTCTGGCATAATGTCAGAAGTAAGAAAAAGAGAACACTATGATAAACCAAGTGTTAAACGTAAGAAAAAAGCTGAAGCAGCTAGAAGAAAAAATGCTAAAAGATAGTAATATCTAAAAGTAGTAATATGAAATAAAGAGGTGAAGGGAATGTCCCTTAAACAAAAGTTACAAGAAGATCTAAAGTCTTCTATGAAAAACAAAGATAATACTAAAAAATCAGTAGTAACTTTAATTAGGGCTTCAATTAAGCAATATGAAGTCGATAATAGGGTTGAGCTAGATGATTCTCAAATTATAGATCTTATAGCTAAACTACTAAAACAAACAAAAGATTCTCTAGACGAGTTTAAAAAAGCCGGAAGAGAAGATTTAATGACTCAAGCAGAAGCTGAAATAGAAGTTTTAAAAGAGTACCTACCTCAACAATTAAGCGAAGAAGAACTAAACGAAATCGTAATTGCTACTATATCAGAAGTTGGAGCTACTTCAATGAAAGATATGAAGCATATTATGTCATCAATAATGCCTAAAGTAAAAGGGCGTGCTGATGGAAAGCTAATAAATGAATTAGTTAGAAAAAACTTACAATAGATTAAAAGGTCTAGAATAATATTCTAGACCTTTTTACGTTTTTAAAAACAATAAAAAGACAAATTTCGTCAAATAATATAAGACTATATCTATTAAAAATAATAAATAAAACTATAAAATTTACACTGTAAAATAAATAAGTCTATAAAATTTATAGTGTAATATATTTAAATCCTTCTACATAATTATTATAAAAGAATTTTAAAATAAAAATAAATTAAAAACTTAGTGATTTATATTTAATAATTATTAGGAAGGTGAAAATATTGATTATATCTGTTAAAGAGATAAAAAAATTTATTATATGTGTTGCTATTCCGCTAGTAACAGGTATACTAAGTAGTTCAATTGCAGTTTTACTATCTCAAATGCCTTTTAAAATGCAGTATATGCAATTAATAAAACCGGATTTTTCTCCTCCGGCATCAGTATTTCCTATTATTTGGCCGATATTATATATCTTGATGGGTATATCAGCGTACATAATTCTAAGTTCAAAGAAAAGTACTCAAAAAATAAATGATGCTATGTTCTTTTATTATCTTCAATTAGTTTTAAATTTTCTATGGAGTATATTGTTCTTTGGATTAAACTTAAGATTTGTTGCATTTATAGAAAGCATACTTTTAGGTCTTGTCCTTATAGCAATGATTTATAAATTTTATAAAGTAGATCAAAGAGCAAGTTTAATAAACATACCTTATTTACTTTGGATATTTTTTGTAATATTTTTAAGCTATTTTATATGGATATTAAATAAATAAGTTTACTACCTATAGGGTAGTAATTTTTTTTGTTTAAATATTAAAAAAGAGTTTGTGTCATATACATAATATATAACATATAACATTTATAAGCATTTAAATTCATAAAATATATGAAGAAAATCTATTTAAGGAGGAAGTTTATGGAGATATCATCAGATTTACAAGTTATAAAACCTATTATTACTATTGTTAGTAATACGTTTTTGAGTATAGAAAATTACGTAAATATAGTTGAATTTGATAATAATTTAATAAGAATAAAGACAAAAGAAAAAATAGTTAAAATAACTGGCGATAAACTTGTTCTAAAGTATATAAACGAAGGGGAGATAGGCATAAAGGGGATAATTTATTCTCTAGAATATGTTGATTAAGGGGAGGAATAAAATTGATTAATTATATTAAAGGATATTATGTATTAGTTGTGGAAGGGATAGATACAGAGAAATATTTAAATTTTATTTGTAAAAATAGAGTACCTATTTATAATGTAAAAAGAATTGATAAAACAAAAGTAGAATTTAGTGTATCTAGAAGTGATTTGAAAAAAATAAAAAATATGTATAGAGGTAATAAGTTTGAGGTTAAAATAAAACAAAAAACAGGAATTCCATTTTTAGCAAGAAGAATATATAAATACAAAACAATGGTTTTTTCTGCAATAGTATCTCTTTTATTACTTCTTTCGACAACTCAATTTGTAACAGATATATACATAGACTGTCCTGAAGGTATAGATAAAAAAGTATTAAAAGCAGAGTTAGAAGAATGTGGATTAAAACCTGGAGTATTTAAAAATACAATAGATAGAAAAATTATTAGAGATCATATAATGCAGGAAATAGACGAAGTTGCGTACTTATCTATCAATGTAAAGGGAACAAATGTATTTGTAACAGTTACAAAAAAAGATGATGAGAGTACAAAAGTAGCTAATTCTAATTATTGTAATATTATTGCATCTAAAAATGGTATAATAGAGAAGGTAATTGCAAGAAGTGGAGAAGCTGTTGTTCAAGTAGGGGATATAGTCAAAAAAGGAGATCTTCTAATTCAGGGTGCAAATACTACATCTATGCCGGAAGTATGGGCGACAACTTTTTATGAAAGTGTTCAGAAAAAACCGTACATAAAAACAATAAATAAAAAGACAGGCAAGAGCAAAAACGTATACACTATAACTTTTTATGACAAAGAATTTGAAATAAATAGAAATATAAAATATAAAGATTACATAATTGAAAATAAAACTAAAGATATTAAACTTGGCAATTATACTTTCCCAATTAAGATAGTAGTGAGCACATTTTATGAAGTGCAAAAAAAACAAGTTGAAGTAGATTCAAACAAATTAAAAGAAGAATTAAAACAAAAAGCATTGAAAGATTTATATTATATGATGCCTGCATCTGCTAAAATGGGGGATGTAAATTATCAACATAAAGTTAGTAAAAATATGTTAGAATATATTGTAACAGTACAAGCAAGTGAAGATATATCCAAAGTATATTCTCTTAGTAAGCAAGAAATAAATCAAATTTTACAAGAAAATAACAAGAGTGAAGATGGAGAACCAGTGCCATCTAACCCAACTAAAAGACCTATAAATGATATAAAAAATGAATTTGAACAACAACAAAATAACAAAGATGATGAAACGAAGAATAGTTAATAAAATATATGAATAAAAAGGGTAAAACTTTTAAGGAGGCACAATTTAATTGATAACACAAAGAAAATTTTTAATTGCAGAACAAGAATTTGAAAGAGAATTATTTGGAAACTTCGATGAAAATATTAAATTAATAGAAGATACATTAAGTATTGATGTTATTTTAAGAGAAGGTAATATTGTTTTAATGGGTGAAGAAAAAAACGTAGACTTAGCATATAAGCTTATGACTGAATTACAAGATACTGTTATAAAAGGAAAATCACTAGATAAACAGTCAGTTACTTACAGTTTATCATTATTGCTTGAGGGCAGTGAAATGATGATAAAAGAACTAGATGATGTTATAGTTGTAACAAAAAAGGGAAAAGCAGTACAACCTAAGACGCTAGGTCAAAAGAAATATATTGAATTAATAAATCAAAATGATATAACCTTCGGAATAGGACCAGCTGGTACAGGTAAAACTTATCTGGCAGTTGCGATGGCTGTTAGTGCTTTTAAAAAGGACGAAGTAAATAGAATTGTATTAACTAGACCAGCAGTAGAGGCGGGAGAGAGTTTAGGATTTTTACCAGGAGATTTAAAAGATAAGGTAGATCCATATTTAAGACCATTATACGACGCTTTATTCGATATGCTTGGTGGAGAAAGAGTAAACAAATTCCTAGAAAGGGGTACTATAGAAGTTGCACCACTTGCATTTATGAGAGGTAGAACATTAGACAATGCCTTCATAATACTAGATGAAGCTCAAAATACAACTCCAGAACAGATGAAGATGTTTTTAACAAGACTTGGATTTGGGTCTAAAGCTGTAGTAACAGGAGATATAACTCAAACAGATTTACCAGATAAAAAGAGAAGTGGGCTAGTTCAAGCGACAACAATACTTGAAAATATAAAAGGAATTGGTAAAATAGAACTTACAGAAAAAGACGTTGTAAGACATGAATTAGTTCAAAGAATAATAAAAGCATACGATAAGTATGAAAAAAAAGAAGAATTCAAAAAAAGTAAAAAAGAAAAAACAATGAAAAATTCTAGAAGATAAGAATTTAAAAATAAATTATAAAGATAATAACAAATATAGGATTAAATAATTTCCTATATAAAATAAATAGAAAGATAAATGTTAAAATAGTAGGTGAATTTATGGAATTAATAATAGACGATAGACAAGACAAATTAGAAGTTAGCGAAGAATTAATAGAAAAAATAAAAGATATTATATTAGAATGTTTAGATTATGAAGATTATGATGATAATTATGAAGTAAGCTTATCTTTTGTAGATAATAAAGAAATACATCAATTAAATAATGAATATAGAGGAATAGACAGAGCGACAGACGTATTATCATTCCCTCTTTTAGTAGAAGATGAATTTGGTATAGATTTTGGAGAAGAATCTCTAGGAGATATAGTAATATCATTAGAAAGAGCGTTTGAGCAAAGTCAAGAGTACAACCATAGCTTTGAAAGGGAAGTATGCTTCTTAGTTTGCCACAGTATGTTCCACTTATTAGGATATGACCACGATACTGAAGAAAATACAAAAGAAATGAGACAAAAGGAAGAGTATATTTTAAACAAGTTAGGAATAACAAGGGAGTAGGTTTTTATGAAAAGAAACAAACCACGCCAAAATATAATAAAGGCATTTAATGCAGCTATTGAAGGTGTTATATATACATTTAAACACGAAAGAAATATGAAAATCCATTATGTTATAGCAGTAGTAGTACTTTTAATAAGTCTATTTCTAAATTTAAGTAGAGTAGAAATGATGATATTATTACTATCAATAAGTTTAGTAATCGTATCAGAAATGTTTAATACAGCTGTAGAAAATGCAGTAGATTTAACTACAAATGAGATTCATCCATTGGCAAAAATCGCAAAGGATGTAGCAGCAGGTGGAGTTTTAATTGCATCATTAAATGCGGTGGCAGTGGGATATTTGATTTTTTATAATAAATTTATGCATTTATCTCAGTCAGTAATAGTTTCAATCAGAAAATCAGATCCGCATGTAACTTTAATATGCATAGTATTAGTTTTAATTTCTGTAGTTGTAGTAAAGGCGCTTACAGCTACGGGTACACCGCTTCAAGGTGGAATGCCAAGTGGTCATGCGGCACTTGCATTTGCACTTGCAACATCTATAACAATGATTATAGAAAATCCAATTGTAGCAGCTTTAGGATATATAATGGCTGTGTTAGTTGCACAAAGCCGTATAGAAGGTAAAATACATACATTTTGGGAGACTGTAGCGGGAGCATTGCTCGGAATATTAGTAGCAATGCTCGTCTTCCAAATTAAGATATTTAATTTTTATTAAAAAAAATTAATTAAAGCAAATAGATAATAGTTAAATTATATCTTTGTGTTATAATATAGTATTATGGTAAGAATATGAATAAGATTAATATCGAAAAATGATTACCATAATTATTTTGCTAAGGGCGACTTTTAAGCAATGACAAAATAAACAAAATTAGTAAAAGACAGAAAGTTAGGAGAAAATGTAAATGTTCAAATCAGGATTTGTTAGTATAGTAGGTAGACCAAACGTAGGGAAATCAACATTAATGAATAACGTAGTAGGGGAAAAAATAGCTATAATGAGTGACAAACCTCAAACTACAAGAAACACAATTCAAGCTGTGTACACTGATGAAGATTGCCAAATTGTATTTTTGGATACACCAGGTATACACAAACCAAAAAATAAACTAGGCGAGTTCATGGTAAAATCAGCAACAGATGCATTTAAAAATGTTGATTTAGTATTATTCGTAGTAGATGATTCTAAAAAAATCGGGCCTGGAGATAGAAAAATAATCGAAGACTTAAAAGGAATAAAAACTCCAGTTATATTAGTTTTAAACAAAATAGACAAACTAGAAGAAGCTGAGTTATTTGAATTAATGCATTTATATTCAAAAGAAGAAGTATTCAAAGAAATAGTTCCAATATCAGCTCTTAAAGGAAGAAATGTAAATGAACTATTAAAAGTTATAGGAAAGTATCTTGAAGAAGGTCCAAAATACTTCCCAGATTATATGATAACAGACCAACCAGAAAGAGTGCTTGTTTCAGAATTAATAAGAGAAAAAGTATTACACTACTTAAATGATGAAGTACCTCATGGAGTTGCTGTAGAAGTTGAGAGAATGAAATCAAGAAATGACAAAGATATAGTAGATATATCAGCTGTTATATACTGTGAAAGAGACTCTCACAAAGGTATCATAATAGGGAAAAACGGTAGAAAATTAAAAGGTATAGGAAAATCAGCAAGAGAAGACATGGAGCTTTTATTAGGTTCAAAAATAAATCTCCAATTATGGGTAAAAGTAAAAGAGAACTGGAGAAATCTACAAAATTACATCAGTGATTTTGGATATAATGATAAATAAAGGTGGATTATATGGATAGGAAAAATGATGATTCTAGACTGTTGTTAGAACAGGTGAATGATTTATTAGAAAACAATAAAGTATTGGAACTAAGGGAACTATTAGAAGAATATCACACAATGGATATACTAGATGTAATGGAAAACTTAGATGAAGAAATGAAAGTAAAGCTTTTTGAGGTTTTACCAATTGATGTATCAGCATCAATACTAGAGGAAAGCGGATCAGACTTTTTTAGAACAATGCTTTCGTTAATAGACGTACAACATGGAAGAAACATATTAGAACAGATGTCTCTTGATGACTTAACAGATATATTAAGCGAATTAGACGAAGATGAAAGACAAAGAATAATAAATCTATTAAATAAAGAAGACGCCGAAGACGTTAAAAAACTTCTTGGATATGAAGAAGAATCAACTGGTGGAATAATGACTACTGGTTATATCGAAGTCAACGAAAATATGACAGCAAAAGAAGCTATAGACCATATGAGACAAAATGCAGAAGATGCTGAGACTATTTACTACATATACGTTGTCGATAATGATGAAAAATTAGTAGGTGTATTATCTCTTAGAGAGCTTATAACAGCTAGAGATTCTGTTGTTGTTGGAGATTTAATGAGTGAAAATATTATCTCAGTATACGATGACGACGATAGAGAATTAGCAGTAAAATTAGTATCAAAATACGATTTAATAGCTATACCTGTTGTAGATAGAGAAAATGTTCTAAAAGGTATAATAACTGTCGATGATATAATAGACGTTATGGAGGAAGAAGCAACAGAGGATTTATATAAATTGGCTGGGTCTTCTGAACATGAAAGAGATGTCGCAGAAAAACCAAATTCAACTATGTTAGAGCAAATAGCATCATCAGTAAGAGCTAGAATTCCTTGGTTAATATTAATATTAATAGGGGGATTATTCACTGCTATCATATTAACTAAAACTACTTTTGTAGAAGGGTTAACTTATGTTAAATTTCTATGCTTTGTACCTGTAATTTTAGGTATGGGTGGAAGTGTTGGAATGCAGGCTTCATCACTTACAATAATGACTTTATCCAATAATGAGGAAAATATAGATTTTAAAACAGTACTAAAAGAAGGTGCTGTTGGATTGATAACAGGATTATTATGTTCCATTATAATCGGAATAATGGCTTATTTAATCTTAGATAATTTAAATATGGCTGTAGTAATAGCTATTTGTGTATTAATAAATATGGTTGTAGGCTCTATGATAGGTAGCTTTACACCACTTATGCTAAAACATTTATCAGGAGACATATCTATAATATCTTCACCTCTTATATCTGTTTTATTAGATATGATAGGCGTAGTGTTATTTTTCATAATTACGACAATATTTTTGTCAAAAATTGTTTCTTAAATAGATGAATTTTTTAACCTCTTCTTACAAAAACTACGAATAAAATGTAAGAAGGGGGTTTTTTAGATGTATAAATTACTTTGGGAAGTTTTTAAAAAAACTGGAAGTATAGAAGCATATCTATATTTATATGACTATCGAATTTTAAATAAACAAAAATTCGAGAAAAGGGAGACGTTGAATAATAATGGTGATTGTAAACACCCAAGGAATAGTCCTTAGGGCTGTAAAATATAAGGAAAATGATTTAATATTAACTATATTTACACGAAAGCTTGGCAAAATATCTGCAATAGCAAAAGGTGCGAGAAGGACTAAAAGTGCCCTTTTATCATCTTGTCAAGTTTTTGCATATTCAACCTTTACTTTAAAAAAGCAAGGAAGTATGTATAGCGTAACTCAAACTGAAATAATAAAGAGTTTTTATGAAATATCTTATAATTTAGATGCTTTTTCATATGCTACGTATATTATTCAACTTATTGACTATAATTTAGAAGACGAGATAACTAACAACAGATTATTTATTTTATTAGCACAGACTTTATATCTATTTGCTAAAGAAGAAATAGACATGATATATATAAAAGATGTATTTGAATTAAAGTTTTTAGATTATATAGGGTTTAGACCTGTAGTTAATAGATGTAGTAATTGTGGTAATAAAAATCTAAATAATAGTGTATTTAATATATATGAAGGAGGAGTTATCTGCGAAAATTGTAGAGAACTTTTTGACTACAATATGAAAATAGATTTAACAACTATTAGACTAATGGAATATATATTAAATAATGACATTTTGACATGTAATAAAGCAAAAGTATCAAAATATATAGTAAAAGAATTGGATATACTATTGAAAAGGTATTTAAATCAATATATTGACAACAGAGGGTTTAAGTCATTAAACTTAATAGAGAGCATAGAAAATAAAAAGGGAGCTGAATAATATGAGTCAAGTAACAATAGAAGCCATAGATAAAGTATTGGCTAGATTGCCAAAGGCAACTTATAAACAAGCTAAAGAAGCATTACAAAAAACTGACGGAAATGTAGTTGAAGCTATTATATACTTAGAATCAAACTACAGTGATTTAAAAGGATCTTCAAAGAAAACTACAGAAATCTTTGGGAAAAATACAGACGAACTAAAAGAACAAGTTTTAGACCTAATAAAGAAAAGTAATGTTGTTAGATTAATCATCGAAAGAAAAGGAGAAACTATGTTAAATATACCACTTACTGTAGGTGTAGTAGGTGTTATAATAGGACCAATGCTTACTTTAGTTGGATTATCAGCTGCAGTACTTTCAAAATGCAAAATCAAAATAGCTAATGAAGATGGAGATACTGTTATCGATTTAGGAGAATTTAGTGAAGAAAAATTCAACACTATAAAAGACATGGTATCTAATAAAGCAAAAGACGTAAAAGAAGCTATGGACAAAAATAAAGAATCAAACACTTATCCTAATGATGAAATGAAAAAACAAGATGATGAAATAGTAATAAGTTTAGATAAAAAATCATACGATGTAAAAGACGACAACAATAATCAACAATAATTTAAAATAAACTAAAAATACATCTATATATTAAAAATTTTAGGTAGGATAATTTTTATCTCTACCTTAATTTTTTGTATATTAAATTTTATATATTAAATAAAGTTTATTTTATGGTAAAAAAAATACAATTTGGCTTATAATAGTAGATAGGGCAACAATATTGACAAATTAAAGCACTTTTGTTATCCTAATCGTATTAACGAAGTACTTTAAAGCCTTTCGTGTAAGCGAGAGGCTTTAATATTATTAAATAAAATAAATAATTTTCATAATATATTAGAAAATATTACAGGAGGTATTATTATGAATTTTCAAGAAATGATACTTGCTTTACAAAGCTATTGGGCTAAGCAAGGATGTATCATGATGCAACCTTATGATGTTGAAAAAGGTGCAGGAACTATGAATCCTAACACACTTTTACGTTCTTTAGGACCAGAACCATGGAGCGTGTGTTATGTTGAGCCATGTAGAAGACCTGCAGACGGTAGATATGGTGAAAATCCAAACAGATTATATCAACATCACCAATTCCAAGTTATATTAAAACCATCACCAGATGATATACAAGATTTATATTTAAAAAGTTTAGAAGCTATAGGAATAAATCCATTAGAACACGATATAAGATTCGTTGAAGATAACTGGGAATCAACAACTGTTGGTGCTTGGGGACTTGGATGGGAAGTTTGGCTAGATGGTATGGAAGTTACTCAGTTCACTTATTTCCAACAAGTTGGTGGTATAGAATGTGAATTAGAAACTGGTGAAATTACATATGGTTTAGAAAGACTTGCTATGTATATACAAGATGTAGATAGCGTATACGATTTAAAATGGAATGACAAAATAACTTACGGCGATGTATTCAAAAAACAAGAATTTGAAAACACAATGTATGCATTTGAAGAATGTGATTCAGAAATGTTATTCAATTTATTTGATATATATGAAAAAGAAGCATTAAGAATATTAGATAAAGGATTAGTTATACCAGCGTATGACTATGTTTTAAAATGTTCACATGCATTTAATACATTAGATGCAAATGGAGCTATAGGGGTAAGTCAAAGAGCTTCATTTATAGGAAGAGTTAGAGATATGGCAAAAGCTGTTTCACAACTTTATGTTGATCAAAGAAAAGAAATGGGATACCCTCTTATAAAGGAAGGTGAAAAATAATGAAAAATTACTTTTTACTAGAAGTTGGTGTAGAAGAATTACCATCAAGATTTGTTGAATCTACATTAACACAAATAAAAGAAAACTTAGAAAAATCATTAAAAGAAAATAGAGTTGAATTTGAAAATATAGAGAAATATGGAACTCCAAGAAGACTTACTTTTGTTATAAACAATATATGTGACAAACAAAGTGATCTTGAAGAAGAATTAAAAGGACCATCTAAAAAAATATCAGTAGATGCTGATGGAAACTTTACAAAACCTGCTTTAGGATTTATGAAAAGTAAAGGATTAGACGAAGCTAACGTATACTTCAAGCAAGTTGGAAAAGATGAATACTTATTCGGTACTTTAAAACAAGAAGGACAAGCGACTTCTGAAGTTTTAAAAGAAATAGTTCCAGCTGCTATAAAAGGTGTTACATTCCCAAAAGCTATGCGTTGGGGTGGAAAAAATATGAGATTTGCTAGACCAATAAGATGGATGGTTGCTTTATTAAATGATGAAGTATTACCAATAAACTTAGAGGGAATAGTAGCATCTAATATAACTAGAGGCCACAGATTCTTAGGAAGAAACCAAATAGAAGTTTTCTCAATAGAAGACTACTTCAAACAATTAAGTAAAAACTCTGTAGTTTTAGACCAAAATGTAAGAAAAGAAGCTATAAAAGCACAAGCTGAAGAAGTAGCAAAATCTTTAGGTGGAGAAGTTGAGATAGAAGACGATTTATTAGAAGAAATAACTTATTTAGTAGAATATCCAACTGCATTTTATGGAGAGTTCAACGCAGATTATGTAAAACTTCCAAAAGAAGTTGTAACAACTCCTATGAAAGAGCACCAAAGATATTTCCCTGTTTCTAAAGACGGTAAATTATTACCATACTTTATAGCTGTTAGAAATGGTGACAAAAACGGAATAGAAACAGTTAAAGCAGGTAACGAAAAAGTTTTAGAAGCTAGACTTGCAGATGCTTTATTCTTCTATGATGAAGATATCAAAAAGCCTCTTGAATCATTTGTAGAAAATTTAAAAACTGTTGTATTCCAAGCTAAATTAGGAACAGTATATGACAAAACTTTAAGAATAGAAAAATTAGCATCAGATATAATAAATAATCTTGATGAAAAAGAAGCATTAAATGACACTTTAAGAGCAGCTAAATTATGTAAAGCAGACTTAGTAACTAATATGGTATTCGAGTTTACTGAACTTCAAGGTGTAATGGGACGTGAATATGCTAAAGTTAGTGGTGAAAATGACGATGTAGCACAAGCTATATTTGAACACTACCTACCAAGATTTGCTGGAGATATACTTCCACAAACTAAAGCTGGTATAGCATTATCTATAGCTGATAAATTAGATTCTATAGCAGGATTCTTTGCAATAGGAATAAAACCATCAGGTTCTCAAGACCCTTATGCTTTAAGACGTCAAGCTTTAGGTATATTAAGTATATTATTAGACCAAAAACTAGACATAAACTTAGAACAATTAATAAGTGATGCTCTTGATAACTACAGTCACTTAGCTTTCGATAAAGCTGAAGTTACTTCTCAAATAATGGACTTCTTCATAGAAAGAATCAAAAACTTATTTAAAGATTTAGGTATAAGATATGATGTAATAGATGCAGTATTAAGCTCTAACTTAAACAGTATATCTGATATACATACAAGAGCAGTTGAATTAAATAACTGGCTTCAAAAAGAAGAATTAGTTGAAATGTTAACTGCATTTAACAGAGTTTCTACTTTAGCTCAAAAAGCTGAATCTGATAGAGTTGAAGAATCTCTATTAAAAGAAGATGCAGAAATTAAATTAAATGCTGGATTTAAAGAAATAAAAGCACAAGTTGAAGGATTCTTAGCTAATAAAGAATACAACAAAGCTTTAGATGCTTTTGCTTCAATAAAACCACTTGTAGATAATCTATTCGACAATGTAATGATAATGGACAAAGACGAAGCTGTTAAAGAAAATAGATTAGGATTATTAAAACAAATATACGATACAATGTTAACTATATGTGATTTATCTAAAATAGTTTATAAATAAAGATAATACTTATAAAACACTGTATATGTAATTATTAAATATAACCTTAAAAATAAAATAGGCATATAGGCAAACTTTTATTAAACATGAGTAAACCTATATGCTTGTTTTTTTTCGGAAATGAGTAATAATAATTATCAACAAAAATAAACATTTATCTACTATAAATGAAAATAAATTCTCTTTTTATATAAAAAAAATTGATTTAGTATGTATTTAATTAATATATATATTCCAAAATATATATTATATAGTATAATTAAACAATAAGATATATAAGTGTGTGTAAATTTTATCTAAAAGTATACAACATAAATGTAGAAATAATTAGAAAAATAAAAAAGTAAATTAATTATGTTTAATAATTATCATAAATAACATATAGCATTTATATAAAATATGGAAAATAGGACACACTAAATAAAAAAAGTGTTTACAGAATAGCAAATAGAGTTCTATAATATACTATATAGGAAAAAGATGGCAAAAAGTATAGCGTATTGAAAGAAGGTGATTATAATTCAACTTAATCAAAGACAACAAAAAATAATAGAAATAGTAAAAGAAAATCAACCTATAACGAGTGAAAATATAGCATCAATGTTAAACGTTACTAGGGCGACACTAAGATCAGACTTAGCTATTTTAACAATGACAGGAATATTAGATGCAAGACCAAAAGTTGGATATTTTTATACAGGTGTCAGCCAAATTAATTTATTAGGAAATGACATAAAAGAAAAAAAAGTTGAAGATATGATGGGAATGCCTGTAGTAGTAAAAAAAGATGTAAGTTTATACGATGTAATAGTAGAGATGTTTTTATCTGATGTAGGAAGTATATTTATTATAGATGACCAAGAAAATTTATGTGGAGTAGTTTCACGTAAAGATTTATTAAAAGCAACAATTGGGGGTCTTGATATCAATAAAATGCCAATAGGAATGGTTATGACTAGAACGCCTAATGTTGTGACAGTTGAAAGAGAAGACAGTATAGTATTAGCAGCTAGAAAAATTATTGAACATGAAATAGATTCTATACCAGTTGTAGATACTGATAAAGATAACCACACAATGAAGGTAATAGGCAGAATCTCAAAGACAAATATAACAAAACTATTCTTAGAGATTGCTGGAGAATAAGGAGGATTACCCGATGGATAATTTACTAATTTATGCAGTTTCAGATTCAATAGGAGAAACAGCACAACAAGTTTCTAGAGCTGCAATATCACAATTTGGATTATCGGAAGATGAATATGATATAAGAAGACATCCATTTGTGAATACTGAAGAAGTTTTAATGGAATTATTAGAAAGCGCAAAAAGATGCAATGCAATGTTTGTTTATACATTAGTTAATCCTAAGTTAGCAAAAATGGCAAGTGACTACTGTGAGGCAAATGGTATCTTAAAAATAGATTTATTAACAGATATCTTGAGAATATTATCTGAAAAAACTGGTAGGGCACCAAAAGGGGAAGCGGGCATTATCAGAAAAATGGACGAGAGTTACTTCAGAAGAATTGCAGCTATAGAATTCGCTGTTAAGTATGATGATGGTAAAGAACCAAACAAAGGTATATTAGAAGCTGAATTAGTTTTAATAGGTATATCAAGAACTTCAAAAACACCGCTGAGTATGTACTTAGCAAATAGAAACATAAAAGTAGCTAATGTGCCTTTAGTTCCAGAAATACCGATACCAAAAGAAGTATACGAAATAGATCCAAGAAAAATAATAGGTCTTACTAATTCACCAGAAGTGCTTAATCAAGTTAGAACAACAAGATTAAAAGCTCTTGGACTATCTAGTAGTGCAAATTATGCTAAGTTTGACAGAATACTAGAAGAACTTGATTATGCAGAAAAAGTAATGAAAAAAATAGGTTGTCCAGTTATAAATGTATCTGATAAGGCAATCGAAGAAACAGCAAGTGATATTTTAGATATAATGAAAGAAAAAGGGATACATAAAAAAACACATAAAGACGCATAGAGATCATTAGTATTGTTTAAATAGCCGATTTTAATAGCATTTTTAAAATTGACTTTAATATAAAAATTTTTCTAAAGAAAATAATAGAAGTTATTGGAGGAAAAGAAAATGGAAACTAAATATGTTTACAGTTTCAACGAAGGAAATAAAGACATGAAATCTTTATTAGGAGGAAAAGGAGCTAATTTAGCTGAAATGACTAAGATAGGATTACCTGTGCCTCCAGGATTTACAATTTCAACAGAAGCATGTAATGACTACTATGTTAGCAATAAAACTATAAAACCAGAAATAATAGAACAAATAGAATCAAAATTAGCGCAATTAGAATCAGAATTAGGTAAAGAATTAGGTTCAACAGAAAATCCTTTATTAGTATCTGTTCGTTCAGGTGCAGTTATATCAATGCCAGGTATGATGGATACAATATTAAACTTAGGTTTAAATGATAATACTGTTGTAGGTCTTGCTAAAGCTACTGAAAATGAAAGATTTGCATACGATAGTTATAGAAGATTTATACAAATGTTTTCTGATGTTGCTATGGAAGTGCCTAAATATAAATTTGAAAGCGTATTAGACAGATATAAAGAAACAAATGGATTTAAATTTGATACAGAATTAACTACAGACCATTTAAAAGCAATAGTTGAAGAATTTAAAGCTATATACAAAAAAGAGGTAAAAGAAGACTTCCCACAAGAACCTAAAAAACAATTAATGTTAGCTGTTGAGGCAGTATTTAGATCTTGGAACAACCCTCGTGCAATAGTATATAGAAAATTAAATGATATACCTAATAATTTAGGAACAGCAGTAAACGTACAATCAATGGTATTTGGTAATATGGGTGACAATAGTGGTACAGGTGTTGCATTTACAAGAGACCCTGCTACAGGAGAAAATAAATTATTAGGTGAATACTTAATAAATGCTCAAGGTGAAGATGTTGTTGCGGGTATAAGAACACCACAAAAAATAGCAACACTAGAAAATATAATGCCAGATATATATAAACAATTTGTAGAAACTGCAGACAAATTAGAAAAACATTACAGAGATATGCAAGATATCGAGTTTACTATAGAAAGAGGAAAACTGTTCTTATTACAAACTAGAAATGGTAAGAGAACAGCAAAATCAGCTATAAATGTAGCTGTTGATTTAGTACAAGAAGGTTTAATCACAAAAGAAGAAGCAATAATGAGAATTGAACCTAACCAATTAGATCAATTACTACATCCAAAATTTGAAGATAAATCTTTAAAAGAAGCTGAAGTTTTAGCAAAAGGTCTTCCTGCATCTCCAGGAGCTGCTAGCGGTAAAATATACTTCAGTGCTGAAGATGTAGTTGAAGCATCAAAAGACGGTACAGAAACAATACTTGTTAGACAAGAAACTTCTCCAGAAGATATCGAAGGTATGGTAAGTGCTCAAGGTATACTTACTGCAAGAGGTGGTATGACTTCACATGCTGCAGTTGTTGCCAGAGGTATGGGTAAATGCTGTGTAGCTGGTTGTGGAGAAATAAAAGTAAGCGAAGTTGCAAAAACTTTAGAAGTTGGCGATTTAGTGCTTAAAGAAGGAGATTATATATCTTTAGACGGATCTACTGGTGTAGTTTATTTAGGAAATGTAAACAAAGCTACAGCAGATATGACTGGTAACTTTGAAAAATTAATGAGTTGGGTCGATGAAATAAGACAAATGCAAGTTAGAACTAATGCAGACAATCCAAGAGATGCAAAAGCTGCTGTTGAGTTTGGAGCAGAAGGTATAGGACTTTGTAGAACTGAGCATATGTTCTTCGATGAAGAAAGAATACCTGCAGTTAGAAAAATGATTTTATCAAATACTGTAGAAGAAAGAGTTAAAGCATTAGAAACATTACTTCCAATGCAACAAAAAGACTTTGAAGATATTTATAGAGTTATGGGTGAGCGTCCAGTTAATATAAGACTATTAGACCCACCACTACATGAATTCTTACCACAAGACGACGAAACTATAGAAGAACTAGCTAAAGATATGGGAATACAACCTATAGCAATTAAGAAAAGATGTGAAGAATTAGCAGAGTTCAACCCAATGTTAGGTCACAGAGGTTGTAGACTTGCTGTAACATATCCAGAAATAGCTGTAATGCAAACTAAAGCAATAATAAATGCAGCTATAGCAGTAAATAAAGAAGGTTTAAACGTTGAACCAGAAATAATGATACCTCTTGTTGGTGCTATAAACGAATTTAAAACAGTTAAACAAATAATAGTTGATACAGCAGAAGAAATTATAAAAGAAGCTGGTGTAGAACTTAAATACACTGTTGGTACAATGATAGAAATACCTAGAGCTTGCTTGATAGCTGATGAAATAGCAAAAGAAGCAGATTTCTTCAGTTTCGGTACAAATGACTTAACTCAAATGACATTTGGATACTCAAGAGATGATGCAGGTAAATTCTTAGGTGAATATGTTGATAGAGAAATACTTGAAAAAGATCCATTCCAAGTATTAGACCAAGACGGTGTTGGTAAATTAGTTCAAATGGCTGCAAAATTAGCAAGAGGAGAAAAAGGTGACAATATCAAATTAGGTATATGTGGAGAACATGGTGGAGAACCATCTTCAGTAGAATTCTGTTACAATACAGGACTTAACTATGTATCTTGCTCACCATATAGAGTTCCAATAGCTAGACTTGCTGCTGCAAGAGCGACTATAAAAAATCCTAGAAAATAATTATTAGTAAATAATTTAAAAAAAGCTATCTCAATATGAGGTAGCTTTTTTAATTTTCAACCTATTTAACTTAAGCAACGGAATCTTCGATTCGTTGGCGACATGAGCGAAGCGAATTTTTTAATTCTTATGAAATTTTAAATTTTACAAGAAAGAGTTGCTTATTTTTAAAAAGAGTTGAGATTTTATATGAATTTAGGTAAAATAATTTATAATTTTAAATACATACGAAGATTTTAGGAGGAAAAAATATGAAGTACCTTACAAAAGAATGGTATTACGGAAATAAAGATATTTGTTTAGACTTAGATGTTGATTCAAATGCAGAACAATTATCAGAGGATTATTATAAAAAACTTTATAATGAAAAATTAAATGAATTTTTAGAAGCTGAAAAGGAAGCATCAGAAATAGAATATGAACCGGAAACTTGGGAAGATATACAACTTATGGACGATGAAGGTAATATAGTAAATGCTAGAGATATAATGTCTGATGAAGAATTTGAACAATTAAGACAAGAGCTTTTACAAAATGAACAAGATAGTGCAGAATATGAAGTAGAAGAATATGATGAAGAGAAACTTACAAAAGATTTCTTAGAAATGCATCAAGGTGAAATAGAAGACTTAAAAACTTCTTTAGCAAAAGAAATACTAGATGAAGTAGCGGATATAAGAGTACTAGCACTTGGACTTTCAACGCAAAATGTTAAGGATTTAGTAGAAAAATACAGTCAAGAATGTGAAAAAAGATTTGAAAAAGCATTCAATGAATATAATAAACACTGGTATAGTATAAGTGATAAAGTGCCAGCTAATATAAAAGAAAATTATAATTTCCACGATTGTAGAATTTTAGATATAAAAAAAGAAGGAAATGATATAGTATTTGAATTAGATAATAGCGGTGGATTTACAAATATAAATAAAGTAATATATAAAGATGCAGAGATATTAGAAAATAACTTTGTTGAAGGTTGTTATTGGGTTTATGATGAAATGTATTTATGCGACAAAGGATATGAGTTTCATATAGCTGTTGATGGTGAAAATGGATATAATTATATCACGCTTACAGCAAGCGATTTAACATTTGAATAGATGATTAAAAATAAAATGTCAGTTTTATAATAATTAAGATATTATAAAAAATGGCATTTTATTAATTTTTCGTAAGTGTGGCGAAATTAGTCGATTATAATTTATAATTGTATTAGGAGATAAAATATTAAAAAG